>CAYMHN010000310.1:0-4880 GCA_964390235.1 uncultured Candidatus Competibacteraceae bacterium | reverse complement strand
AAGCCGCCGAAGGACCTGTTCTCCGAATTCGAAGGCGCTTACGACCCGTTGGTGCAGCGCCGTTCCGGCGACGTCAAGTACCACCTCGGCTTCTCATCGGATATCAGCACGCCGGGCGGCAATATTCATGTGGCGCTGGCCTTCAACCCCTCGCACCTGGAGATCGTCAATCCGGTGGTCGAGGGCTCGGTGCGGGCGCGGCTGGAGCGGCGGCGCCATGCGGTCGAGGAGATTCCGTTCCATGAGGTGATGCCGGTACAGATCCATGGCGATGCCGCCTTCGCCGGCCAGGGCGTGGTGATGGAATGCCTGCAATTCAGCCAGGTGCGGGGTTATCGCACCGGCGGCACGGTGCACATCGTGGTCAACAACCAGATCGGTTTCACTACCAGCAACCCGCTGGATGCACGCTCCGCCCTGTACTGCACCGACGTGGCCAAGATGGTCCAGGCACCGATCTTCCACGTCAACGGCGACGACCCGGAAGCGGTGCTGTTCGTGACCCAGCTGGCTCTGGATTATCGCATGGCGTTCAACAAGGACGTGGTCATCGATCTGGTCTGCTACCGCCGACTGGGCCATAATGAGGCCGATGAGCCTGCGGCCACCCAGCCGATGATGTACAGCAAGATCAAGGCCCGCAAGACCACCGCCACCCTGTACGCCGAGCGGCTGATCGAGCAGGGGGTGCTGGTCCAGGACGAGGTCCGCGCCATGCAGGACCGCTACCGCCAGAGTCTGGATGCCGGCCAGCATGTGTCGCGACCCATGTTGAAGGGGGTCGACAATCCGTTCGCCGTGGACTGGTCGCCCTTCAAGACGATCGACTGGGAAGCTCCGATCGACACCTCCGTATCGCTGGACACGATCCGGCGCCTGTCCGAACAGATGCAGGTGCTGCCGGAAGGCTTCGAACTCAACCCGCGGGTCGCCAAGATCATGGACGACCGGCGCAAGATGGCGGTGGGCGCCCTGGCGCTGGACTGGGGCTTCGCCGAGAACCTGGCTTACGCCACGCTGCTGGAGCAGGGTCACAAGGTCCGGATTTCCGGTCAGGACTGCGGGCGCGGCACGTTCTTTCACCGCCATGCGGTGCTGCACAACCAGAAGGACGGCTCCAGCTATACGCCGTTGAAGAACCTGGCCGATGTGCCGCCCTACGGATTCGTGGTCATCGATTCGATCCTGTCCGAGGAAGCCATCCTCGGCTTCGAATACGGCTACAGCACGGCCGAACCGCTGAGTCTGGTGATCTGGGAAGGGCAGTTCGGTGACTTCGTCAACGGCGCCCAGGTGGTGATCGACCAGTTCATCACCTCGGGCGAGGTCAAATGGGGTCGTCTATGCGGCCTGGTGATGCTGCTGCCACATGGCTACGAAGGCCAGGGTCCGGAGCATTCATCGGCCCGACTGGAACGGTTTCTGCAACTGTGCGCAGAGCGAAATGTGCAGGTCTGCGTACCGACCAATCCGGCGCAGTGCTTCCACATGCTGCGCCGCCAGATGCTGCGCCGGTTCCGCAAACCCTTGATCGTCATGAGTCCCAAGAGCCTGCTGCGCCACAAGCTGGCGGTCAACAGCCTGGAGGATCTGACCCAGGGTGGATTCCAGACTCTGATCGGCGAGGTCGACGAGATCGATCCGAAGAAAGTCGAACGGCTGGTGTTCTGCAGCGGCAAGGTGTACTACGATCTGCTGGAAGCACGCCGTGAGCAGCAACTCGACAAGGTCGCCATACTGCGCATCGAACAGCTTTACCCCTTCCCGCGCGAGCGTTATGCCGAGGAATTGAAACGCTATCCAAAGGCCAGGCATCTGGTCTGGTGCCAGGAAGAACCCCGCAATCAAGGTGCCTGGTATCAGATCCTGCACAAGCTGCGCGAACCCCTGAGCAGCAAGCAGGAGATCCACTACGCGGGCCGGGCCGCCTCGGCGTCACCGGCCGTCGGCAGCTTCGCCACCCACGTCGAGCAGCAGCGTGCCCTGATCGCTGCCGCCCTTGGTTCATAGAGCAACAAAAGGGAAAGCCCCATGAGCATCGAAGTGCGAGTTCCCGCCCTGCCCGAGTCGGTTGCCGACGGCACCCTGGTCGGCTGGCACAAGAAGCCCGGCGACAAGGTGGCCAGGGATGAAAATCTGGTCGACCTGGAAACCGACAAGGTCGTACTGGAAATCCCGGCCCCGGCCGACGGCGTACTGGGTGAAATTCTGGTCGAAGACGGCGCCACGGTCGTGGCCGGCGATCTGATCGCGAAAATCCTGGCCGCCAGTGAAGCCGACAGCGCCGCGGCTCCGGCTCCCGCGGCGACGACCCCCGCGGCGCCGGCCGCGGAAACCCCGGCCGCCACCGAATCGACCGAGGTCGATCTCGACAGTCTGAGCCCGGCGGTGCGCCGCCTGGTGGCCGAGCACGGCCTCGACGCCTCCAGTATCCCCGGCAGCGGCCGCAACGGTCGGATCATCAAGGCGGACGTACTGACCTATCTGGAAAACCGATCAGCAGCACCGGCCGCCGCCCCATCGCCAACCGCCCCACCGCCAGCTGCCCCGGTAGCCGCCGAGCCGAAACCGAGCCGTGACACCCGACCCGCGCCACCAGCCGGTGCGACGATTCCGCCCGATCCCCACGGTCGGGTCGAACAGCGGGTGCCGATGACCCGGTTGCGTCAACGGATCGCCGAGCGGCTGGTCCAGGCCCAGCAGACCGCCGCCATGTTGACCACCTTCAATGAGGTCAATATGCAGCCGGTGATGGAGTTGCGGGCCCGCTACAAGGACAAGTTCGAGAAACAGCACGAGGTCCGCCTGGGCTTCATGTCGTTCTTTGTCAAGGCCTGCATCGAGGCCCTCAAGCGCTATCCGGCGGTGAACGGTTCGATCGACGGCACCGACGTCATCTATCATGGCTATTACGATATCGGCATGGCGGTATCCTCGCCGCGCGGTCTGGTGGTCCCCATTCTGCGCGATGCCGACCAGATGAGCTTTGCCGAGATCGAACGCACCATCACCGATTTCGGCCAGCGGGCCAAGAACGGCACCCTGTCCATGGAGGAACTGACCGGAGGCACCTTCACCATCACCAACGGCGGGGTGTTTGGCTCGCTGTTGTCGACGCCGATTCTCAATCCGCCGCAGAGCGGCATCCTGGGCATGCACAAGATCCAGGACCGCGCCATGGTGGAGAACGGCCAGGTAGTCGTCCGGCCGATGATGTATCTGGCCCACTCCTATGATCACCGCATCATCGATGGCCGCGAGGCGGTCAGCTTTCTGGTGGCGGTCAAGGAATGCCTGGAAGATCCGGCGCGACTGCTGCTGCAAGTCTGAGACCAGGTGGTTCGTCCCCGGAAGAAACCTCTTAAAACCAACAGTCAGGGGTAGTCATGGCTCAAACCTACGACGTCGTCGTCATCGGCGGCGGACCCGCGGGCTACGTTGCCGCCCTCCGCTGCGCCCAGCTCGGCCTTGCAGTCGCCTGTGTCGAGGAATGGATCAATTTCAAGGGTGAGCCGGCCCTGGGAGGCACTTGCTTGAACGTCGGCTGCATTCCCTCCAAGACGCTGCTGGAATCGTCGGAGCAGTATCACAAGCTCAAGGAGGGCATGGACAGCCATGGCATCAAGGTCGGCTCGGTCAAGCTGGATCTGGCCCGGATGATGCAGCGCAAGCAGGACATCGTGCTGCAACTCACCAATGGTATCAGCCAGCTGTTCAAGGCCAATGGCGTCACCTGGCTCAAGGGTCGGGGAAAGCTATTGACCGACCATCGAGTGGAAGTCGTATCCGCCAAGGGTAAGAAGACCACGGTACAGGCCGATGCCGTGATCCTGGCCACCGGCTCCATTCCCATCGAAATCGGCGCGGCTCCCGTGGATGGCGAGCTGATCGTCGATTCCAGCGGTGGTCAGGAATTCACCGAGGTACCGAAGAAACTCGGGGTGATCGGCGCCGGGGTGATCGGCCTGGAACTGGGCAGCGTCTGGCAGCGGCTGGGCTCGGAAGTCGTGCTGCTGGAGGCGGTGGACGAGTTTCTCGCCGCCGTCGATCAGCAAGTGGCGCGCGATGCCTTGCGGCAGTTCAAGAAGCAGGGCCTGGAAATTCGTCTCGGCACCCGGGTCACCAATACCGAGAAGACCGGCAAGCAGGTCAAGGTATATTTCCAGGACAAGGACGGCGACCATACCCTGACCGTGGACAAGCTGCTGGTCTGCGTCGGCCGACGGCCCAACTCGGACGGTATCGCCGCGCCCGAGGCCGATCTGCTGCTGGATGAGCGTGGTTATGTCCATGTGGACGAAAACTGCGAGACCAATCTGCCCGGCGTGTATGCCATCGGCGACCTGGTGCGCGGTCCGATGCTGGCCCACAAGGGCTCCGAGGAAGGGGTGATGGTGGCCGAGATCATCGCCGGCAAACCTGGCCACATCAATTACGACAGCATCCCGTGGGTGATCTACACCCACCCCGAAATCGCCTGGGCCGGCAAGACCGAGCAATCCCTCAAGGCCGAGGGTGTTCCCTACAAGGCCGGCACCTTCCCGTTCGCCGCCAATGGCCGGGCCAAGGCCATGAACCAGGCCGCCGGCCTGGTCAAGATCCTGGCCCATGCCGAAACCGATCGCATTCTGGGGGTGCACATCGTTGGCCCCATGGCCTCGGAACTGATCCAGGAAGCGGTGCTGGCCATGGAGTTCGCCGCCAGCAGCGAGGATCTGGCCCGCACCATCCACGGCCACCCGACCCTGTACGAGGCGATGCACGAGGCGGCGCTGACCCTTGCCCGCGCGATTAAGTACGACAACGCGGGGACGGTGGAGTTTCTTTATGATTCCGCGGCGGAAAAGTTCTACTTCCTGGAGATGAACACGCGCCTCCAG
>CAYMHN010000309.1:0-4903 GCA_964390235.1 uncultured Candidatus Competibacteraceae bacterium | reverse complement strand
CCGGGCTCGCGAGAGAGCCTGCGGCAATCCAGCCGCCGGGGTCGGTGCATGTGAAAGAGAAGACGACGCTCCAGAATGCGCCGCAATGGGTATCGAGAACGACCGTATTGGTCAACTCCGGTATGTAGGTCGGGTGAAAACTGATCGCGGCATCGAGCTCATCGTAATAGCCGTGGGCCGCATGCGCGCACTTGGAGGCGCAGATCTTCTCGCCGGCCTCGCCGAAGAACACCAGCGTTCCCTCGAGCTTGTGTTGATCGATGGCCGCCTTGGCACCAAGCAGACCACCCAGCGCGGCCGCGCCGAGAGCGGAATGGGGATCACCATGACCAGGCGCCCATGGATTGCCGGGATCGCGTGCTTGCCGATAGGGCACTGGAGCTTGAGAGATGCCCGGAATCGCATCGTACTCGGCATAGGTGGCCAGTACCGGACGTCCGCGCCCGTAACGAGCGACGAACGCGGTCGGCATTCCGGCACTGCCGCGCTCCACCGAGAATCCCTCCTGCTCCAGGAGTTGAACATAGAATTCGGAGGATCGATACTCGCGTAGCGCGCTTTCAGCATAGTTCCAGATCGTCGTGTTGACTTCCGACAGTTTGCGCGTATGGTCTACAACCCATTGCGCTGCAGCGCTCTTCGGGCCTTCGTTCCCGCTAGTGCTCACTGGTTTCTCCTCGAAAATTTCACATCAAGTTCCGGTCACGGTCTTGCGCCGTTCACGACCAAACAGAAATACCAGCAAGAGGGCGAACATGCTCAGTCCGATCAGGACGGTCGAGATGGCGGCGATGGTCGGATCGATCTGGTCGCGTAGCGAGTTGAACATGCGCCGGGTGATCGTCGCGCTGCCTCCACCCGCGATGAACAGGGCGATCACGACCTCGTCCAGGGACACGACGAACGCGAACAAGGCGCCGGCGATAACCGAGAAGCGGATTTGCGGGAAAGTGACCGTCATGAATGCTTTCAGGCGCCCCGCACCCAGGCTGCGAGCCGCTTGCTCCTGACGCATGTCGAAGCTTTTCAAGCCGGCGCTGACCGTGAAAAATACGAATGGGAGCGCCAACAAGCTGTGGGCAAGAACCAGCCCGATCAAGGTGTTGTTGAGGCCGATCCGCGCATAGACGAAGAACACCCCGATACCGATCAGTATGATGGGTACCATCAAGGGCAACAGGATGATGAGTTGCACCAGCGCCGACCAGCGCGTTCGAGCACAGCGCAAACCATAGGCGGCGGCCGTTCCGAGCGGGGTGGCGACCAATACGGTCAATGTGGCGGTTTGCAATGACATCATCGTCGCCGCGCGCCATTCCGACGAACCGAAATAGGCTCTGTACCAACGCAGCGACCAGCCCTCTGGCGGGAACTGGAGATAAGCTCCCCCGGAAAACGACATCGGGATGATGACGATGATCGGTCCGACCAGGAACAGCATGGCAAGCGCCGAGTAGGCGTAGAGACAATAACGTCCGGGGCTGCTGGGTATCGGTCCGCTCATGCAGCGTCACCGATCCGTCGTCAACCAGCCGCCGAACAGCCAGCGTCCGAGAGTCAACAGAAGCAACGTGACTATAAGCAGGATGACCCCCAGAGCGCTGGCCACCCCCCAATTGCCGAACATGTTTACCGTCAGCGCAATGCGCTCCGACCACATGAGGACATGGCCTCCACCAAGCAGCGCCGGGGTGATGTAGAAACCGATGCAGAGCACGTAGATAAGCACACAACCGGCAAACAGACCAGGCAGGGAGAGGGGTAGGAATATCGTCCAGAAGGCCTTGATGGGGCTGGCGCCCAAGGTTGCTGCGGCGCGCATATGGGCCGGATCGATCGCCCGCATCGATGCCAGCAGGGGGAGCACGAGAAAAGGCACCATGATGTGGACCATCCCGATCACGGTCCCGGTGAAGTTGTGCACCAGGGCGAGCGGCGTGTCGATCATCCCGGCGCCAAGCAGCGTCTCGTTGATCAGCCCTTGGCGCTGGAGGATTACCAGCCAGGCGTAGGTGCGCACCAGAAGGGGCGTCCAGAAGGGAATGATCACGAAAAGCAGGCACAGATTCGCGACACGCCTCGGAAGCTGCGACAGCAGGTACGCGAGCGGATAGCCGATGGCCACGGTGAGCGCGGTGACGATCGTGCTGACCTCCACCGTGGTCCGCATCGTTCGAAGATAGGATGGCGTCGCCAAGCGCTGATAATGGGCCAAGGTGAATCCCTGGTGATCGAAGAACGAAAGGTGGAACAGCCAGCCAACCGGTAGGCCGAGCAAGAACACGATGAAGCCGACTGCCGGCAGGCACAGCGCCAGCATGGTCAGCCGGTGGCGAGCGGCATGCAGGGGGGAGAATCCGCCAGCCGGGTTCATGGTCCGAGGACCGGATCATCGCTTACCAGAACCGTATCCTCGGGTGCGAGACCGAGCCTGATCTTCTCCCCGGGTGTCGGCATGGTGGTCCGCGCCAGGGTCGGCAGACGCACGCCAAGCGGCTGTCCGTCTTCGAGTGTACAGGTGGCCAGGGTGCTGTCGCCCTGGTAGATAACCTCGCTCACCACCGCTTCGAGAACATTCCACTCATCGGAAGGATCGCCGACCAGCACTTCGAGCTTCTCCGGTCGCAGCATCAGCAGTTTGCCGACCGTGTCCCGTGACACCGTGCAGTGGAGCTTACGATCTCCCAGATACCAACCATCGCCATCATGCAAGACCCGGATGAACGCGGCACCACCGAGGAATTGCGCAACGAATCTGGTCGCGGGTCGTTCGTAGACCTCCTTAGGCGTGCCGGTCTGAAGAATCCGTCCCCGGCGCATGACGGCGATCCGGTCGGACATGGTGAGGGCTTCGCGTTGATCATGGGTTACGGAGACCGTTGTCGTGCCGAGCTTGTCGTGCAAATGCCGAATCTCGATCTGCATCTGTTCGCGCAGGTTCTTGTCCAGTGCCGAAAGCGGCTCGTCCATCAGCAACACCCGCGGGTGGAAGATGATCGCCCGCGCCAAGGCGACTCGCTGTTGCTGACCGCCGGATAGTTCGTTGATATGTCTTGATTCCAATCCCGAGAGCTGCACCAACTCAAGTGCTTCAGCAACACGCCGTCGGATCTCGGCTCGCGGGCGACCGGCAATTCGCAGCGCATAGGCGATATTGGCGAACACGTCCATGTGAGGAAACAGCGCGTAATTCTGAAACACCACGCCGGCCCTGCGGCGATGGGGTGGAATCCGCGTCATCTCCTGATCGCCGAATCGGATCGCGCCGTGCTCGGGCATCACGAATCCGGCGAGAGCCATCAACAAGGTTGTCTTGCCCGAACCCGACGGTCCGAGCAGGGTCACGAACTCGCCGGGGTTCACATCGAGGGTGACGTCGTCCAGGGCAACGACGTCACCGTAACTCAGTGTCACGCCCTGGATGGAGATGCCCGTGGCATCCTGCCCGGCCATGGCGTTCGCGTATTCGACACGCGACTCATTCGTTGTCGCTTGTTGTGCTCCGGTATCCGACACCACGGGTAGGCCGTGATCAAAACATCGAGCTTACTGTTGCAGGAAGTCGTACCAACGCTCTTGTACATCCGCCTCATGGGCTTGCCACCAATCGGCATTGAAGATCACTTGCTTGCTCAGCATCTCCGGAGCCGAAGGGATGGATGGCAGCATTTCCTCGGGGATGATTCCGACTTCGAATGCCTTGGCATTGGACGGTCCGTAGTTGATGTATTGCGGCAGCCGGGCCATCACCTCGGGTTGCACCATTGCGCCTATGACACGCATCGCGGCATCCTTGTTTGCCGATCCTCGGGGCACCGCGTAGCAGTCGTAGTCGAGTATGCCCTGGTTGAACGTGTAGTCCCAGTTGCCACCATCCTGGACCACGGTGTCGATCCTGCCGTTGAAAATCAGGATCAGATCCACTTCGTTGTCGGCGGCCAGTTGCGCGGACTGGCCTCCGGATTGCCACCAAACCGATACATGGGGCTTGATTTCTTCCATTTTGCGGAAGGCGCGGTCGACATCCAGGGGATACAGATCGCCCGGAGCGACCCCATCAGCCATCAGCGCCGCCTCCAGCACGGTGATCGGGCGATGGTACAGCGAGCGTCGTCCCGGAAAGCGATCCACGTCCCAGAACTCAGCCCAGTTCTGTGGCCCTTCCTCGCCTACCGTGTCCCGATTCCAGGCAATAACCGTCGAAAAGAAGATGCTCCCCACCCAGTGGTCGGTGATGAGTTCCGCAGGAATACCGTCCGGGTCGATGGCGTTGAAATCCAGCTCTTCCAGCAGACCCTCATCCACGGCACGCGCACACTCGTGGCTGCCCAGTTCCACCAGATCCCAGGTCGGGTTGCCGGACTGGACTTGCAGTCTCACGTCCGCCAGCCCGTTCAAGGTATCTTCCCGGATCTCGATGCCCGTCGCCTCGGACGCCGGTTGAAAGTAGGCCTTGCTGATGGCTTCCTGATAGGAGCCGCCCCAGGAAACGGCGGTGATGGTTTCGGCCCGGGCTTGCGCCATCAGGCCGGCACCCAGGGCAAGAGCGATGGAGATGGTATGCACGAAAGTTGAACACCTGCGGTGTTGCTTCATGGATCTGAATCCTCTACGTTACGGATCTGAACCCCAAGGCTTGGAAGATGCAAAATACCACAGCCGCTGGCATGGCTACACGTGATCGAACAGCGCTACGGCAAGCGCTACTGATTACTCAGCCGCCCGTGGCTTGCGGTCGGATGGTTGCTTGGAGCATTATTGGATCACATCCAAGGCATTTTGACCCGAACCCTCACCATCCAACGGCTGTTTGACCATACGCTGCCGTTGACATGATGCCCCTCGGCCAGGAACACGCTCAACTGATAATAATTCGCTTCGCGTTGAAAAATTCTCAACTGGA
>CAYMHN010000308.1:0-4916 GCA_964390235.1 uncultured Candidatus Competibacteraceae bacterium | reverse complement strand
CGACTTCGCCGGGCGTGTGACGAAATTCGACTACGATGCCGCCGGCAATATCGTCGCCATCGCCGAGCCGGGCAGCAGGCGTCGGCTGAGCTGGACCCCGGGTGGGCGACTGGCCGCGGTGGAGTACGCCGACGGCGGCTTCGAGCACTACGACTACGACGCCAACGGCCGACTGGTGGCGATCGAAAACGAGTCCGGCCGGCTGGAACGCGAGTTCGACGCCATCGGCCGGCTGGTCGGCGAGACCTGGAACGGCTACCAACTGCGCCACGAGTACGACCTGGACGACCAGCGCGTCCGGACCATGACCTCGGACGGCGGCGCCCTGGACTATCGCTACGATGCCGGCGGGCGCTGGCAAGCACTGACCATGGACGAGCGCTGGTGGATCGAGCGCGACTACAATGAACTAGGCCTGCCCACCTTGACCCGGCTGCCCGGCGGCCACAGCGAGCTTTGCTGCTACGACGAGCACGGCCAGCTGTTCGAACAACGCCTGGACCGGGCTGGCGGCCAATTGGTTAACGGCCGCCAGTACCAGTTCGACGTCGCCGGCGACCCGGTCGCGGTGATCGACCGCCAGCGCGGTACCAGCGCTTATGTGTTCGGCGCCCATGGTCTGGAGCAAGTGCTGCGCGATGGCGAGCCGGTCGAGGACTACACCCATGACGCGGCCGGTCACCGGATGCGCGCCGATCTGCCCACCGAATACGGGCCGGGCGGGCGGCTGCTGCGCCAGGGCGAGCTGGAATACCGCTACGATGACGCCGGCCGGGTGATCGAACGCTGCATCGGCGAGGATCGCTGGCAATTCCGCTACAACGCCCGCGGCCAGCTGATCCTGAGCATCGCCCCGGACGGTCTGGAAACCCGCTATGCCTACGATCCCCTGGGCCGGCGGGTGGCGAAGCTCAGCGAACGTAGTGAAGTGCACTGGCACTGGCTGGATGGGCAGATCCATCGCGAGCGACGCCTGGAGAACGGCCGGGAGTCGATCACCCGCTATGTCTTCGAGCCGGATACCCCGGTGCCGCTGGCCGCGGTGCGGGACGGGCGCTGGTTCAGCCTGGTCAGCGATCCGATCGGTACCCCACTGGAAGCCCTGGGCGAACAGGGCGAGCTGGCCTGGGCCGGTGATTTCGAGGCCTTCGGCGCGCTGCGCCGCGAGATCGTCGCCGGTTTCGACAATCCGCTGCGTCTACCCGGCCAGTACCAGGACGACGAGACCGGGCTGTACTACAACCACCACCGTTACTACGACCCGCTGACGGCGCGCTATCTGACGCCCGACCCCTGGGGCGCCATGGGCGGCATCGATTTCTACGGCTACCCCAACAACCCGCTGGCCTGGGCCGATCCCCTGGGTCTGGAAGCCGGCTGCGTGCGCCGCTTCATGTCCTCGTACAAGGTGTTTCTGCAATCCGGCATCCGCCCCAAGCATGCCCGGGCAATCATGCGGGTGGCCTCGCGCGAGGGGGTGGAGGCCGGATTCCGCAACGTCAAGTGGTGGAAACGAGCCCAGTCGGCGGTGGCCGGCATGCTCGGGATACCGCCCAAACCGCTGCCGGTCAAGGATAAGGTGCGCTGGCATGGCACCGTACCCGATGGCAGCAAGCGCTACCGGGCCGATTACGACCCGACCTATTTCCGCAAGGACGGCAAGGTGTTGAGCAATGACGAGGCGCTGGCCCTGAACCAGAAGATCAACAAGGAGATCGGCAGCGACGAGATCCAGCACGGTACCCACCTGACCATGGACCAGGCCGGAGTGCCACCGGACAAGATCAAGCAGATCGGCGCGCCGGGCGATTCCACCGTGTTCATGCCGGACGGCAAGACCCGTCAGATCAAGGATTCGGATATGATTGCCGATCCGAGCCTGCCCTGGCTGTGGTGAAGGAGTGCCCATCATGCCCGATCCCATGCCCGACCCCGTGGCACAGCCGGCCGATGTGTTCGACGCCGCCAGCTACCACGAATTCATGCTGCGGCACGGGCCAGGGTACCAGACACCGGGCAGCTTCGAGCAGGACCGGCGAATCCTGGCCGAGTACCGCGCACGGCTGCCGGTACAGCTGCTGGCGCGCTGCCCGTTTTGCGCTCGTGCCATCGTCGAACCGGTCGACACCTTCAGTCTCAACGGCTTCGGCTGGGGTCAGGCCAATGCCGGTCTGGGCTGGTCCGGCAGCCTGGGCCTGCGCCGCCGGGAGTTCGACTACTGCGAACATCTGAAGATCATCGCCTTCTTTCTGAACCTCAACGGCCATGCCCCGGATGAATTATCCCCCGACAAGCGCATCGCCAGCGGCCCCGAAGTGCCCAGCCTGATGCTCGGACCGTTGTGCGCCCCTGATATCAAGGTGGTGATGCGCAGTCTGCCGGTGGGTTTGCTCGACCATGCCTCCCCCCCCTACACGCTGTATTTCCTATCCTATTTCAGTGCCGACGAGGCCGCTTTCAGCGCTGCCCTGCGCGCTTGGGACGTAACTTATCCGGTCGATTACGACAATGTGGACTACGACCTCGCGGCCCGGGCCGCGCAAGGGCAGCTACTGTGGCTGAACCCCGATGACCCCGAACTGCCGCTGGTCGGAACGGACACGGCGGAGTTTCCCTACGGCCACATCGACGGCGATCGCGGTGCCTACCGAACCCTGAGCCGACCCGAACCGAAACAGCGGGGATTCTGGGCAAGGCTGCTGGGGCGCGACTGATCAATCCCCGACCTGCACCAGGGTGCCCCTGAGTGCCTTGAGATTCGGCGCGCCGGCGCCGAACATGCAGATCCGCAATTCGGTCAGGGTATCGGCGATGAAGGCGTCCAGCGCCGCTTCGCTTTCATGGGCCTTGAGCAGGAACGGGCGCGCCATGGCACCAACATCAGCGCCCAGGGCCAGGGCCTTGGCCAGATCGACCCCGTTGCGCAGTCCCCCGCAAGCGATCAACGGCAGATCGGCCGCAACGCTGCGCACATTGCGCACGCTGCGGCTGGTCGGGATCCCGCATTCGCCGAAGCGCTGGCCCATGACGCGGCGCCGCTCGGTCCTGGCGCACAGCGCCTCGACCTTGGCCCAGGAAGTTCCGCCGGCCCCGGAACAGTCGATCCCGGCTACTCCGCAGTCGATCAGCCGCCGGCTGGCCTCGATGCTCATGCCGAAACAGACCTCGCGGGCGAAGACCGGAATGCCGTCGGCGTGCAGGGCCTTGCACAGTTCGGTCAGCCTCCGAGCCAGATCGCGGAAATCCTGATCGCCACCCTGGATCGCTTCCTGGATCGGGTTCAGATGCACGAACAGGGCATTGGCGCCGATCATCTCCACCGCCCGGCGGGCCTGGTCCGGTCCCCAGCCCTTGACCAGTTGGGCGCCGCCGAAATTGGCGAACAGCAGCGCCGTCGGCGCCTGGTCGCGAATCCGGAAGTAGCAGGCCCGGTCCGAGTCCTCGATCGCCACCCGCTGGCTGCCGACACCCATGGGTAGCCGCCAGCGTTCCGCCGCCCGCGCCAGCCGCCGGTTGATGCGCAAACCCTCCTCGGTGCCGCCAGTCATGGGAGCGATCATCAGCGGCGCCTGAATCGGGTGACCGGCCAGCGAGGTCGTCAGGTCTATGGCCTCCAGGGAAACGTCCGGCAGGGCCTGGTTGACGAATTCATGGCGCTCGAAACCGGTGGTCTTGTGGTATTCCACGCCGTCGCCGAGACAGACCTCGAGGTGCTGGCGCTTGGCCTGCGGATCGCACCCCGACCGAGCTTCGGCCAGTATCTGGATACCGCTATCCGACATCCGCCCTCCCCCGGGTGTCCGTCAGGCGCAGCCGCAGATCCGCCAGATGGGCGAGCCCCGCCGCCCCCAGGCACAGGGCCAGCCAGCGCCAGTCACCACCGGTCAGCGCCACGCGTAGGGCCAGCAGCAGGCAGGCGCCGGCCAGCAGATTGCCCAGCAGTTCCGACGGGTTCGGGCCACGCCCGGTCACGGTCCGGTACCCCTGTAAAACGACGGCCTCCAGCAGCACCAGGGCCAGGATCAGATCGACGATACGCCCGCTGCCGAACAGCTCGGCCATCATCGCTCACCCCGCTTCAGGCCCGCACCAGACCGAGCAGATGCGCCATGTCCTTGAAAAAGATCCGCACATGCGCCATGGGCCTGGCCTTGACCAGTTTCTTGTGCATATAGGCCTGCCAGGTCAGGTGTTGTACGTCGGGGTCGCGGCAGATGCTGACAAAGCGCTCGCGCCGCTGGTCGCTGGAATACCAGAAGTGCTGCATCATGCCCAGCACCCAGAATACCCGGCCATGTGCCTGGTTGAAGCGCTTGCGGGCCTGCGCCAGGACCCGGGCATCACCGGTCGTCAACAACGCATCGACCGCCTCGGCGGCCAGTCGCCCGCCGGTCATGGCGTAATAAATCCCCTCGCCGGAAGCGGGCGCCACGATGCCAGCCGCGTCGCCGGCCAGCACCACGTCGCGGCCGTTGTCCCAGCACTTCAGCGGCTTAAGGGGAATCGGCGCCCCCTCGCGACGCACCGTCTCGGTGGTATCAAGACCGGTGCTCTCGCGCAACGCGGTGACCGCATTGCGCAGGGAAAAGCCCTTGTGGGCACTGCCCACGCCGACGCTGGTGTGCTCGCCATGGGGGAAGATCCAGGCGTAGAAGTCCGGCGACAACCGGCCCTGGTAATAGACGTCGCAGCGGCTGCCATCGAAGTCGGCCTTGCCTTGTGCCGGCGAGCGGACGATCTCGTGGTAGGCGAAGACATAAGGGATCCGGTCCGCTCCGGGTACCCCGCTCTGGCGTGCAACACCGGATTTCGCCCCATCGGCACCGACCACCGCGCGGGCGCGCACGCACTCGCTCTGCCCGCTGTCGGCCTGGTAATGCACCCGGGCGACGCCGTCCGCGTCCCGATCGAAACGG
>CAYMHN010000307.1:0-4947 GCA_964390235.1 uncultured Candidatus Competibacteraceae bacterium | reverse complement strand
GCCGTATCTCTGGCTGGGCCAGTGGACCCATGCCGGCAAGGGCACCAGCATGGGTCTGGGGGCTTATCGGATTCTCTGAAAGCGGATCCGCTCTCCTTTCGCTTCAAGCATACAACTCCCTCAGCGTCATGCCGAAGGCCACCGATTCCAGGCGCAGTTCCTGGTCGGGCCGGTCCAGGCGTTCGCTGTCGCGATCATGGCGGATCACCTCGATCTGCATCCGGTCCTGAGCGATCAGCACGTATTCGCGCAGCGTCGGCAGACTGAAGTAGGCCAGCCGCTTGTCGCCCCGGTCGTAGCGCTGGGTGCCGGGAGACAGCACTTCGGCGATCAGTACCGGGTCGGTCTTGAAATAGGGGTCGCCGCGCTCCTTGTCGCAGCGCACGAACACGTCCGGATAATAGAAGTCGTCGGCCACCCGGATTTTCAGATCGCCCTTGTAGACCCGGCAAGGCGAGTCACGCAGGTGCAGGCGCAACGCGGCGGCCAGGTTGAGGGCGATTTCCTCGTGTCGGTCGCTGGCCCCGGTCATGGCGTAGAGATAGCCGTCGACCAGCTCGTGCTTGACCGGCTGGTCCTGCTCGTAGGTCAGATAGTCGGCCGGCGTCATGCGCGGCAGGGCCTCGGGGGAACTGATCATGATCGCCCTGGGGTCTGGTTGCGAGCGTTCATTATAGGCCGTCGGCTGTGGAGCGGTAGCGTGGAACTCGTGGATCTTACACTATCGGTCAGCCAGTACTTCACGAGCGCCAATTACGGTTCCGAAGTCGTTCCTGCCAGGGGTTGGAGGGTTGCCGTGGAAGCCGCAGGCCACCGCGCAGATGGCCGATCCTGGCCTCCAGGGGGCGTTCTGTCAACGCTTGCTGGAGAATCTCGCGAACCACTTCCGAAACCGTTTTACCCTGGCTTGCCGCCCGCTGGGCGAGCGCTTCGCGCAGTGCCTTGTCAGTGCGAATCGTCAGTGTCGTACTCATGTACGACATCATAGTACAGTGTGTTTTGAACAACAAAATCCGCCGGAACAAAGCCTGGCGGCCGTCTGGTAAACTTCACCCAACCGAGGGACGGCTGTTCGGCGCGGCGGCGGACGGCACCGGCAACCGGAGTCTGGTCAGGCTGAGGTTGGATCGGTGGAATACCGGCGAACTCAAGAGCTGGGGCGGGCTGGAGCAATCACCCGTTCATCACAAAGAGGTACAGAAAACCGGTTACAAAGTGGGACCCCATGCCTACCTGGGGTTCGGCCCCTTGGATGGCCGAGGTGGTACCAAACTTACCAAGCCGAACGCCGCCATTCAGGACGGCGAATCCGCTCAGCTGCGCCTGGCTTTTCCCGCCGACCAAGCGCCGTTGCTCGACACCGCGCTGGCACTGATGGCCCGCTACGGCACCCTCGGCGGGCGCAGCCGCAACGGTTGGGGTTCGTTCGAGTTGATCCCGAAGATACGATGCCGTGCGTCGGGCCGAGGGGTTCAATCGTTTCACCTGGGGATTATGGATATGAGCAGACTAAGGCCAGAGCGTCTTGATCGGATACTGACGGATCGCCTGATCGGGGGTGACGATCGCCAGTCCGTGCTCGATCGCCTGGCAGATCAGCAGCCGGTCGAAAGGATCGCGATGCAGGTCCGGAAGCTGCTCCAAATGAGCGACGACTGCTTCGTCCACCGGCAGCGGCAAGATGCCGTGGGCGGCGCGCTGTCCGGTCGGATGTTGCCAGGCGGGCTCGGGCGTTCTCAGGTCGAGCCTCCCTATCGCATGCTTGACCGTAGCCTCCCAGATCGATACCGCGCTCAGGTACAGCGTGTTCTCGCCATCTGCGAGCAGTTCCCGCACTTCCGGCGTCAACGGGGCCTCATCCCAGATCAGCCAGAGGAAGGTGCAGGAATCGAGCAACAACCTCATCGGTTTCCATCCGAAGGTTTCAGCGGGTCATCCGGGTGCGAGGTCCTGCCCTCGAACAAATCGAGCAACTCGTCGTCGAGCGGATTGAAAAATTCGGGCGGCACATGGCCGCAGCCCTTCGCCAACCCGATCGGGCGCCGCTTTTTCGGCTGCTCGGGTTCCGCCGGCACCAGCCGCGCCACCGGTTTGTTGCGCCGGGCGATGATCACCGTCTCGCCGGCCTCCACCCGCGCCAGGTACGCGGAGAGATGCGCCTTGGCTTCGTGAACATTGACCATCTTCATGAATCTGTCCTCATAGCGGACCAACCACAGGGATATTAGACCATGTTTGAACAGCAGGCAGCCGTTTTTCTGTACGCCGTCAGCCCGGTGCACCCGGGGGCCGGCACGGCCACCGGCCTGATCGACAACCCCATACAGCGCGAGCGCCATACCCATCATCCGAGCTTCGCCGGTTCTGGGATCAAGGGGGCGGTGCGTCATGCCTTCGAACAGCTTTGTCAGGGCACCAAGCAGGATCGGCCCCTGAACGAGCTGATCAATCTCTTGTTCGGTCCCGAATCCGGCAGCAGCGAGCTGCACGCCGGTGCGGTCAGTTTCGGCGATGCCCAGCTGGTCGCCTTCCCGGTGCGCAGCCTCCGGGGCGGTTACGTCCATGCCAGCTGCCCGCAGGCCCTGGCCCGGGCGCAGCGCTTGCTCAAGCTGATCGGCCATGACTGCGGCTGGGCAGTACCGACGGTCGACGATGGGCAATGCCGCGTCGTCAACGACAAGCTGCTGTCGCGAGACAACATGCTGCACCTGGAAGCCTTCGAGTACGCGGCCACGGTCGACGACGCGACGCGGGCCATCGCCTCGGCGCTTGCCGAGCTGGCGTTGCCGGAGGATTCCGAATATGCGTTTTTCCGCCGGAAGCTGACCGACGACCTGGTGATTCTGTCCGATACCGATTTCGGCTACTTCGCCGAGAACGCGACCCTGGTCGAGCCGCATGTGCGTATCAACGAGGCGACCGGTACCGTTGACGGCAGTGGCCTGTTCTACACCGAGAACCTGCCACCCGAGTCGTTGCTGATCGCACCGCTGCTGGCCAGTCGGACCCGCAGCGGCAAGGAGGAGAAGATCGACTCGAAGGAGGTGATGTTGAAGATCCGCAATGTCATCGATGGCAAGCTGTTGCAGATCGGCGGTGATGCCACCACCGGCCGCGGGTTGGTCATGGCCAGGATTCAGGGGGGCTGAAGCGATGAAACCGACCATGGAACAGCGCCGCGCCGCACATGCCTGGGACAAGGCGCGCCAGGGCGTGCAGGCTCACCCCAAGGAATATGCCAACAGTGCCAAGGGCTTGCCGGCCCTGATCATGAACAGCGGACTGATGCAGGTGATGGCTTTCTTGCAGGGCAAGGGAGGGCGGCATGAGATGTTGGGTCAACACCTGCGCGACTGGCTGCATATCAGCAGTCATGGTACGCCTACCGATTTCGAGCCCTTCATGCAGCATCTGATGAAAGCCGAACCCCGTGACTTTCAGGCCATCACTACCGAGGCTTTCGCCTGGCTCAAGTGGCTGCGCCAGATGGCTCCGGCCTTGCAGAAGGGAGACTGACCATGCCGATTGCTGCCGTTCCGGACTATCTGGCCAAGGAGAATCTTTCGGACGCATCGCCCGGTTTGCGCTTCGGCATGTATCTGCCGCTCTGGGGTGTCAACAGTCGAACCGGGGAAATGCTCTGGTCAACCAAGGACATCAATTTTCGTAGGACCGGGAAGAACCAGGAAGAACGTCGGTTCGAGGACGACAACAAACGTCACGGACTACAAAACGCAACGCGTCTGACTCCGACGGATCGTGCAGCGCTCGATGCCTTGATTGAGCGCCAAGCCAGTCTGGCCGCTACTATCGCCACCAGCGGCCAGCTGCTGACCCTCGACGCCCTGTCGGTCGCCCCGTTCACCACTGGCCTCGGCAACGAACATCCCCTGGAAAACGGTTTCGCCTTCCTCAACCCCTACGGCCTGCCGTATCTGCCGGGCAGCGGTGTCAAGGGGGTACTGCGCCAGGCGGCGCGTGAACTGGCCGGGGTGAATTCCGGCGAAAAGTGGGATATGAACTCGGACTGGACCGCCGAGGCCATCGATGCCCTGTTCGGCAAGGAGGCCAAGGACGGTACCGATCACCAGCGCGGCGCGCTTTCCTTCTGGGACGTAATCCCGCGGATCCAGGGCAACCGTCTGATGGTCGAGGTGATGACCGCCCATCAGAGTCACTACTATCAGAAGGGCGAATCGCCTCACGAATCAGGCCAACCCAACCCGATCAACTTCCTGACCGTCCCGCCCGGTTCCGGCTTCACCTTTCACGTGGTCTGCAACCGACCCTTCCTGGCCCGGATTGCGCCGGAGCCGGTCAAGGATGACCGCTGGAAGACGTTGCTCGCCGAAGCCTTCGAACACGCCTTCGACTGGCTTGGTTTCGGCGCCAAGACGGCGGTCGGTTACGGGGCCATGGAGATCAACCGAACGAAGCTGGAAGAACAGCGCCAACGCGAAGCGCAAAAACGCGCCGAGCGTCAGCGTCAGGCCGAGGAAGAAGCGCGCCGGGCCGCGGCAGAAGAAGCGGCAAGACGTCAGCAGGCCGAATTTGCAGCTCTACCCGAGAGCACCAAGGTGCTGCATCGGTTCCAGAAGGCTTTGGCGACTGTTACTGCATCGCCTCCCCTGAACGAGAACGATTATGCGTCGTTCAAGGGTCTTGTCACCGGACTCGCCGAACAGGCATCCGAATGGACGAACGCCTCTGATCGAGCGCGCGCGGCGGATGCGATCGAGGTGGCGTTCGAGCGTTTCGGCTGGGCGCCTTCCGGGCTCAAGTCCGACAAGCGCAAAAAGCGGGAAAAGAAGAACCGCGACCTGGTGGCAGGGCTGCGGCAGTAAACTTCGCCATGTACCGAACACTCACCCACCACATCTGCCTGGTCTCCGCCCACCTGCCGGCCAACCTGATCCCGGTGCTGGGCGACCGGCCGGAGCGCGTCCA
>CAYMHN010000306.1:0-4976 GCA_964390235.1 uncultured Candidatus Competibacteraceae bacterium | reverse complement strand
ACGGGTCCGAACGCCGAGGCCGAGTCGGGGAGTGCGCCCGCCGCCGCCGACGCGGTGCTCGAGCGCGGCCGCTACCTGGTCACGGTCGCCGGCTGTAACGACTGTCACACGCCGTGGCAGATGGGTCCGAACGGTCCCGAGCCCGACATGAGCCGCATGCTCTCCGGTCACCCGGAAGCGGCGACCATGCCGCCGCCGCCGACGCTGCCGCAGGGGCCCTGGGTGGTCCTCGCCTCGGAGACCAACACCGCCTGGTCCGGGCCCTGGGGGATCAGTTTCACCGCCAACCTCACCCCGGACGAAGAGACCGGGCTTGGCAAGTGGACGCTGCGCACATTCACCGACACGATCCGCACCGGGCGCCACAAGGGTCGCGGCCGGCCCGTGCTGCCGCCGATGCCCATCCAGATGTACCGGCACTTCACGGACGATGATCTGGCGGCGATCTTCACCTATCTGCAATCCATTCCCGCGGTGAAGAACCGCGTGCCCGAACCGGTGTCGCCGGAGTCGCGCACCGCAGCGAGCTAGCGGCTGGATTCCCTGCCGGGGCGGGCGTTGATCACCACTCCCGCCCCGGCAGCCGCTCCTCGAACGGAAACCGCGACATCAGTCGGTTCATGCGGATTCCTTCGGTTTCAATACAGAATCAGCTGCGTGCAGCGGAACAGCGCGATGGTCTTGCCGTTGTCCTTGCCCGTGACCTGCGCGTCCCATACCTGGGTGGTCCGGCCGAGGTGCACGGCCCTGGCCAGGCAACTTATGATCCCTTCGCGTACCGTGCCCGGATGGTTGGACTTCAGCTCGATGGTGGTGAAGCCCTTGGCGCCTTCCGGCAGGTTGGCCAGGCAGCCGTAACCGGCGGCGGTGTCAGCCAGGGCGACCACGCTGGCGGCGTGGAGAAAGCCGTTGGGCGCCAGCAGACGGGGCATGATCGATAACTCGGCGTGCAGCTCACCGTCACCGACCTCGGTCACGACGATACCCAGATGCTCGGGCAAATGGTCTAACCCCAGGCGGTTGAAATAGTCGGGCGAAAAATCGGGCATGATCGTGGCTCAGCGCCTGAACGAATGCCGCATTGTAACGAAAAAAGTCTCCCCCAGAAGGGGGAAGGCGGGTGGATGATCGCTCAGTGCAGAGGCAGAACCAGGCCCAGCACCACCACCAGCAGCACGATGCCGCCGAACAGGGTGCTGGGTTCGCGCCACCAGCCCTTGTCATAGGACCAGCGCGGCAGGACCAGTATCGAACCGGCGATCAGCGTTACCGCCAGTACCACGACACTCCACATGGCCAGGGACATTTCGGAATTCTCCACGCAGGAATTGCGTATTTGTTCATTATAAATCGCCAATAACCCCGCGATTAGTGAAAGTTCCGCATGTTGACTGGTGTTTTCCCCGCGTTTGTTCATGACATGGAAGAACCCTGTCTTATCGATCTTGCCCTCCGGTCACCCGCTGTCTGGCCCAGGCACCCAAGAGCAGTAACAGGGTCAGCAGCAGCAGAGGCAACAAGGCGGTGGCGCTGACCACATCGCCGGTTTCAGCGGCCTCCACCACCCCGTGCACGGCGCTGGCGTACACTCCCCATTTCACGCTCAGACCCAGCAGCGTTGCAGCGATGAAACCAGCCAGCGGCAAGCGCAGAACGCCGCCGGCATAGTTGAGTATCGAGTGGGGGAAGCCCGGCAGTATCCGCAAGGCGCACTGGGTCAGGAAGTCGCCGCGCTCGGCCAACAGCTTCATGATCCGACCGCCAAGTCCATCCGGTCGCCAGTCGCTGCCGACACGGGCAGCGAGCCCATAGGCGCCCAGCGCTCCGCAGGCACTACCGGTCACCAGCAGGGCGGTGGCCAGCACGGGTGGCTGAAACGGGGCGATGAGCCACAGGCAGAGACTGCCGGGCAGGGCGAAAGTGAACAGCACCGCCATCAGCACCACCAGGGCGAGCATGGCCAGCGGCCGGTCGGTGATCCGGTGCCCCCAGTCCAGCAAAGTGGCCAGCTCCAGAGGCAGCCAGATTGCGATGGCCAAGCCGGCGAGCACCAGCAGGATCAGGCCCAGCGGGCGCCAGTGGCGGGTCGAGTGTAGGTTCATCACAATACCATTGAGTCAAGCTGTCGTTTCCTTTGTTCCCAGTCCGGCATGCAGCGACCGAGCAGGCGGAAGAAGGCCGGGCTGTGATCATGGACCCGCAGATGACACAGCTCGTGCATGATCACGTAGTCGATGCAGTGCAGCGAGGTCTTGATCAGCTCGATGTTAAGCGTGATGGTGCCGGCCCGGGAGCGGATGAAATCGCGCCGTTCCGGTCGGCGGCTCCCAACACGGCCGCAATATGCTCTTGCTCATCACGATCAGGACAGTCAAAGCGGAAGTTTCGCAAGAATCCGGTCGGTACACGCTTCTGACCCGCGGAACCGGTCATGTTGGCGACGCCTCGCTCGCGGAACGGTTCGGACATCGTCAGGTAGAAAAGGAACTCCGGGCAGGCGTCTGCCTTTGCTCGAAGAACATGCAGTTCGGTCGTGCCGAAGCCGATACCGTTTTTCAAGTCACGAACAAGTGCACCCTTGAAGTTCTCGAAGCAAGGCGTGATTTTCGCAACCAGAACATCACCATCCTGGAAACATGTGAATCCTGATACGACTTCGCGAAATGAGCGAACTTGTGGATTCAAGGCGCCTCCACCTTCCCCTATGTCCGCCATCGCGAGAAACGAGACTGGCTCATCCGGACACGACGGCTTGCGCGTGCTTGGATTGATCCTTGCAACATCGCTCAAGCTGACGGAGTTCCAGGGTTTGGAGAACCCCGGCAACCGTCGTTTACCAGTAAGCTGCTGCTGAGCAAAACCCTTCGGCTCTTCCTGGATTCCGGACAGCTGCGGTCAGGCTGGCCTTATGGACGACGGATCGGCTAGGCTACAGGCGTTGCCGCCGCGGAGCCTGGTCCGATGATTGCGTTGCAGAGCTTGCTGGATGATACCGAATGCTACGAGGCGGTACGCCAGCTGCGCTGGCCCGAGGGGGTGCACTGTCCGCACTGTGGCTCGGAGGCGGTCAGCAAGCAAGGCTTCGACGTGACACAGAAGGCGCGTCAGAAGTACCGCTGCAAGCGCTGTGGACGGCACTTCGACGATCTCACCGGGACGGTGTTCGCCGGCGCGGCGGCCGCGGCCATCATCAGCCGCTGCGGGTGTGGATCGGCTGTCTGTACCTGATGGGGTTGAACGTCTCCAACCGCCAGATCGCGCACGAGTTGGGACTGAACGAAGGCGACGCACAAGGCATGATCGGGCAGTTGCGCCAAGGCGTGGTCGCCGCTCAACCCGAACCGCTGATCAAGGCCACGATTCGACCGGGCAGCTGCGTATACACCGATGAGTACGACATCTACGGACGATTGCCGCAATGGGGCTATGAGCATCGCACGGTCTGTCACAGTGCCAGGGAGTACGCGCGCGACGAGGATGGTGATGGCTTTCATGAAGTGCATGTCAACACCATGGAGGGGGTGTGGCGGCCGCCGCGCGGTCGTTGCTGCGCTCCTGGTTGCGCCCGCACCGCGGCATCTCGCAGGAGAAGTTGCCGCTGTACATCGGCTAATTCCAGTTCATGCACAACGCCCGACAGCGCGGCATCGGCCTGCTGGAACCGCTGCTCGCCGTCCTGCTCACGCCAGCTGTCCGGAATCCATGAAGAGCCTTCACGATTCACCCCGTGCCTCGGAATACTCGGGTAGGCCGTCGGCCAGTCTGACCCAGCCAACTCTGCGGTTCGCATAAGTGTGATCCTCTGGTGGCAGCGCTTCCGGATCATCGAGGCTGCATGTCGTGATGTCGATCTCGTCCGGCGCGTCGTCGTGCTCGAAGGTCAGTTGGGTGCCGCAGTTTGAACAGAAGCTGCGGGTCGCTCTGGCGCTGGACCGGAAACGGGCCGAGGCACCCTGGACGAAGCGGAAGGCGGATCGGGAGACGCTGAACCAGGTGACGAAGGGGGCGCCAGTGGTCCGGCGGCAGATCGAGCAGTGACAACTGGTCGCGTGAAACGGCGTACCGCCCGCTTCGTAGCGAATCGCGCCGCAGCAGCATCCGCCCGTGAGCATGATGATGACTCCTGATTTTTGCGAACTTCGAGATTATGTCACGCAAGGCCAACCCTTGCTTGACCTTCGGGCAGGGGGTGGCAATTCTCATTGCAGCGTCTCCGAAAACGCGCTCAGCCCCGCATCCGCCAGCGTGTACTGCGTGTTCTTGCCCCGGCGCGGATCGGTGAACTGCTCGAAGGTGGCGCGCAGGCGCTGCGCGACGTCTTCCAGCGTCAAGGCATAGGGGCCGAAGGGTACGCTCATCGGGGGAGACTTCCGGGCAGAAGAGAAATGAGAATTGCTGGTCGGGATCCGACTCGGTCGCGGCGACCTGCTGATCATCGATAATCACCGCATAGTTCATGGCCGCACGGCGTTTGACGCGGTCCGTTCCCGGCGCCATCTGCGACGGATCTACGCCCGGGATGACTGATGTACCAGCTGACAGGTCCGGTGCGTATACCGGAAGGTCGGTCGCAGGACGCTCAACTCTCCTCGGGGCCGGGGAGTTGCAAGGCCATGACAGTGGCCGTCGCCAGTTGGATGACGCGCAGTTCCTGCTCGTCCGCATCATCGGCTAGTGGTCGATGCGCCGCGACGGTCGCAGATCCTGTTCGGTTCGTGACCAGGGATAGCCGAATCGAGTCATCGGCTTCCGCACTCTGCGCCAGACAGGTCGCGTCATCGGCATCGATCACCAGCGCATCGCGGGCGTGTGGCAATGCCAGCCGGCAGGCACGGGCGAAACGGTCCGATCCATCGCCGGTCGGTGCATCGGCGTGCACCATTACCGCGCAACGGTCGAAGGGCAGGCCGTCCGCCAGCACCTCGGCCGAAGTAGCCGCCAGCACCGCGGCCTCCACCTCGCGACAGGCGAGCAGT
>CAYMHN010000305.1:0-4980 GCA_964390235.1 uncultured Candidatus Competibacteraceae bacterium | reverse complement strand
CACGCATGCCGCGGCCGCCACCGCCGCCCGCCGCCTTGATGATCACCGGATAGCCGATCTCGCGGGCCAGCCGCAGGTTCTCCCGATCGCCATCGCCCAGTGGCCCATCGGAACCGGGTACACAAGGCACTCCCGCCGCCTGCATCGTCTTGATCGCCGAGACCTTGTCGCCCATCAACCGGATGGTTTCCGGCCGGGGACCGATGAAGATGAAACCGCTGCGCTCGACCCGCTCGGCGAAGTCCGCGTTTTCCGACAGAAAGCCGTAACCGGGGTGAATGGCGGTCGCGTCGGTGACCTCGGCGGCGCTGATGATGGCCGGCATATTGAGGTAGCTTTCGCTGGCCTGTGGCGGGCCGATGCAGACCGTCTCGTCGGCCAGCAACACATGCTTGAGGTCGCGATCCACCGTGGAATGCACGGCCACGGTCTTGATGCCCAGTTCGCGGCAGGCGCGCAGGATCCGCAGGGCGATCTCGCCGCGATTGGCGATGACGACCTTGTCCAGCATCACTCGATCACGAACAGCGGCTGATCGAATTCGACCGGCTGGCCATTGTCGGCCAGAATCTCGGTGATCACACCGGATTGATCGGCCTCGATCTGGTTGAACATCTTCATCGCCTCGATGATGCACACCGGATCGCCGACATTGACCTTGCCGCCCACGTCCACCAGTGGCTTGGCGCCCGGCGACGCGGCGCGGTAAAACGTGCCCACCATCGGAGATTTCAGAACATGGCCGCGGGTCGCCGTGGTCTGCTCCGTCCCCGAATTACCGCTGGTAGCCGCCTGAGGATGCATCACCGGAGGCGGCGCGTAGGCCAAGGGGACTGAGGCGTGATTACTGCCGTGGCGGCTGATGCGTACCGATTCCTCGCCTTCACGGATTTCGATTTCGGCGATCCCGGATTCTTCGAGCAGTTCAATCAGCTTCTTGATCTTGCGAATATCCATCGCGTGAATCATGCGGAAACCAAAGTGCCGGCATTGTGCCTGAAGGACTGTCCGGTGTCCAGACAAATTACTGTCATATCGCCGCAGATCGGCGCATGATCAGCTCATTTCATCGCCAATCTCAGCGACAAGGCCTGATCCAGATGCGCGCCGAACCGTTCGGCCGACATGAAACCCACCACCCGGTAGGCCGACTGTTCCATGCCATCGCCGTCGAAGAACAGGATGGCTGGCGGTCCGATCAGCCGGAAATGCGCCAATAATTCGCGATCCGCCGCATCGTTGGCGGTGACATCGGCCTTGAGTAGAATGGCCTGTTCCAGCCGGGCCTGTACCGCCGGGTCGGTGAACGTGTAGCGCTCCATCTCCTTGCAACTCACACACCAGTCGGCATAGAAATCCAGCATCACCGGCCGATTGCCGGCACCGGCGAGCTGCTGTTCCAGATCGGCGAGGGTCTTGATCGGGCGGAAATCGAGCGCTGGTTGTTGGAGGGCACCAGGTCCGGCCAGAAAGGTACCGCGCAACGGTTGCCAGACATCGCGTCCGCCGGACGCTACACCGACCAGCAGCAGTACGCCATAGACCAGCATGACCACGCCCAGACCGCGGGCCAGGGTGCGCCAGCCACCCTCGACCGGCTTCAGCGCCCCCATGTAGACCGCGCAGATGATCAGCAGCACCGCCCACAGCAGCATGCTGAGCACTTCGGGCAGAATCCGCTCCAGCAGCCAGATCGCCACCGCCAGTAACAGAACTCCGAACACCGCCTTGATGGCCTCCATCCAGGCACCGGCCCGCGGCAGCCAATGGCCGGCCGAGGTGCCGATGGCCAGCAGCGGCACGCCCATGCCCAGGCTCATGGCGAATAGCGCGCTGCCGCCCAGGGTCACGTCGCCGGTCAGGCCGATGACGGTGAGCGCGCCGATCAGCGGCGGAGCCACGCAGGGGCCGACGATCAGGGCGGAAAGCAGGCCCATCAGCCCCGCTCCGGCATAGCTGCCGCCCCGACGATTGCCGATTCGGGCCAAACGAGTCTGCAATACGCTCGGCAGTTGCAGGCTGAACAGGCCGAACATGGCCAGGGCCAGTAGCACGAACAGCCCGGCGAAGACGCTCAGCACCCAGGGATTCTGGAACCAGATCTGCAGATTCTGGCCGGCCAGGGCGGCCCCGATTCCGGCGGCGGTATAGGTCAGTGCCATGGCCAGCACATAAACCAGCGACAGCAGAAACGCACGGGAGCGGGTCAGGCTGTTGCCATGCCCGGCAATGATGCCGGACAGGATGGGAATCATCGGGAACACGCAGGGGGTGAAGGCCAGCAGCAGACCGAAACCGAAGAACGCCGGCAGCGCCCAGAAGCGCTGCTCGGTCAGCATCCGGGCGATGATATCCTGCTCGGAAATCGGCCCCTGCGGCACACCGCTGGGCACGTTCACCGCGGCAAACCGGCTGGCGACGGCGGGCGGCAGTCCGGCCAACGATACCGAGAGCGTCTGCTGCTGGGGCAGATAGCACACGCCGATGTCGGCACAGCCCTGCGAGCGCACCCGTAGCTCCAACTGCTCGGGGGCATTGACCCCACGCTGCATGGGTATGTCGATGCTGACCGCGCCGCGATAGGTCTCACTGCGACCGAAGAACTCATCCTCGACCATCCGACCGGGCGGAAAGCGCGGCGCGCCCAGGGTGATTCCCGGGGTCAGCGATTCGAAAGCGAACTGTTCGCGATACAGGTAACAGCAGTCGTCGATGACCCAGGTGGCGCGCAGGGCAGTCTCGTCCAAGCCGTTAATACTTAACGCGAAAGCATCGTCGGGATCGGGCAGTTCGTTGCCGGCCACAGGACTGCTCTGGGCAACGGGAGGAGCTGACAGCATGCCCGACAGCAGGTCGAGGGCGCCAGTTCCGGCTGACGGCATCGGCGGCAGCGCGACGGCCAGGGTCCGCCGTTCGGGCGGGTAGCAGACACCGACCTCGGCGCAGCCCTGATAATGCACCGTCAATTCCAGCCGATCGGGCGTGCCGGGATCGCGCCGCAAGGGAATCGCGATGCCGGCCAGGCCGTAATAGACTTCCATTTCGCCGAAGAACTCATCGGTCTTGGGTACCCCGTCCGGGTACCAGGGCTCGCCGAGTTCGATGCCGGAGGTGGCCGATTCGAACCGGGTTCGCTCGCGGTACAGATAATAACCCTCGGCCACCGTCCATTCGGCGATCAGCCGCTCTGGCCCGGCGGCGCGCAACTCCAGCGCGAAAGCCTGCTCCGGAGGCAGCAGGTCCTCGGGCTGGATGGCCTGGGCCACACCGGTGAATACCAGTGCCAGCCACAGCCAGGCAACTCGGTGTAAAACAACTCGCATCAAGCTTGTCGGCCCGTACATCGATGAATTTAAAATTATCGCGTGATAAACAATTCTACGCTAGCGCAAGGAATATGGATGAGCGATACCGCACTCGGGTTCCGTAACCCGTCACCGTGCGGGGTTCGATCTGATTCAACCGAGGTCCAGCAGGCCCGGTATGCGCTGCGCAGGGTTCGCATTGGTTTCCCGCGAGAGGTCTGTTTACCCGGAGAGTGTCATAATAGTCGCCAGCAGTTCGGGCGGGGCAAGCACCGGCAGGGTGGCGTTGGCAAAGTCCTTGCCATTGCGCGTGACGATGGCGCTGGCACCGGCGGCATGCGCCGCCTCGTGCAGCACGGCGTCTTCGAAATCCTTGAAATCGAGGTCCAGTGCCCGGTCGAGTACCCGGTGATCGACGCCCGCTACCTTGAACAGAGTCAGTAGTTCGCGTATGTGCCGCCTGGCTGATTCAGGATCGGTTGATTTGGCCGCGATGTAGTGAATCGTGGTGACGGTGGTGGCGCAGATCACGCCTTCGATCGCACCCTGGTCCACCCGTGTGAACAGCTGGGCGGCAACCGCGGCATGCGGTTCGCGAGCGAGCAGGACATCGAGCACGACATTGGTGTCGAACAACACCTTCACCGGTGCTTGTCTTCCAGATGGCGGCGGTAATCCTGCTCGTCAACCGTCGTCTTGGACAAGGCGCCGAGCAAGGAACGCACCCGCGGCGTCAGCGTCATGTCGGCCGCATTCTCGTGCGTGCCGATCAAGGTGAAGTAATCCGAGACGAGACGCGAGACCGACTTCCCGGTCTTGGCGGAATAACGCTTAGCGCTGCGGATGAGTTCGTCGTCGAGCCGCAAGGTCAGTTTGGTATTCATGAAAATGTGACGTATAAAACCATGCACAAATATACGTCACTGCCCGACCCATGTAAACCTGATACTCCGAATAAAGACTCAACCCCCCCTGCACCGACCAGGGATTCATCACCCGAGCGGCAAACCGCTCGAAATCGGCGACATTGGATCCGCAGCCTCCCGCTACCAAGCCCCCTTGACACGCACGCCATGATCACTATCATTAGCACTCGCTAATGGCGAGTGCTAACAGCTCCCTGCTAACCCGAATCAACCATTTCGAGGAGACAAACCATGAAAATCCGTCCGCTACATGATCGCGTGATCATCAAGCGCCTGGAGCAGGAAACCAAATCCGCCGGCGGGATCGTGATTCCCGACAGCGCGGCCGAGAAACCCCAGCGCGGCGAAGTCATCGCGGTCGGCAACGGCAAGCTGCTGGACAGCGGCGAGGTGCGCGCCCTGGATGTCAAAGTCGGCGACACCGTCCTGTTCGGCAAGTACTCCGGCAATGAGGTCAAGGTCGATGGCGACGAGCTGGTCGTGATGCGCGAAGACGACATCATGGCCGTGCTGGAAGGCTAAGCCACTCCCATCCGATAACCCAACAGATTCAAGAGGATCAACAGACATGGCAGCGAAAGACGTCAAATTCAGCGAAGACGCCCGTGGCCGCATGGTACGCGGTCTCAACACCCTGGCCAACGCGGTCAAGGTCACCCTCGGCCCGCGCGGCCGCAACGTGCTGCTGGAGAAATCCTTCGGCGCCCCCACCGTCACCAAGGACGGCGTCTCGGTCGCCAAGGAGATCG
>CAYMHN010000304.1:0-5046 GCA_964390235.1 uncultured Candidatus Competibacteraceae bacterium | reverse complement strand
CGCCGGTTCACTTCGATGCTCGCCGGGTCCACCACCACGTTCTCCACCCCCTCGCGCCGCAGCGCCCGGTGCAGGAGGATAGCCCAAGTGGCCCTCATAGTTTCTACTCCGCGACATGCTCCAGAAAGCGGATCAACTGCCCGCGCGCCGGTTGCCGGACTCCCCAGAAAATCATCCAGGTGTCGGGCACCACGCTTTTCGGGTCGCCGAGGAAGGCATCGAGCGTCTCATCCGTCCATACCAGTTCGGCCGCGCGCAGGGCCGGCGAGTAGTCGAAACCGACTACCGTTCCGGCGGACCGCCCGATCACCCCGTGCAGGCTGGGGCCGGCGCGGTGATCGTCCGGCTCGATCGAGTGGCAACCGGCGCACTGGGTGCGGAAGACTCTTTCGCCTTGGGCGATGGCCGGATCAGCGGCAAGCGTTGCGAATGGCGCGGCAGCCAGTCCCGCCGCCAGGATCAGGGACGAAAGAACTGCCTTGCTTCCAGACATGATCGACAATACGGCCTCAGAAGCACCGCAAGTCGGCCTCGACCTGGGCCATGCGGAATTTCTGCACCTTGTCCTCCATACCGCGCTCGGTGCGGAACAGCACGCCGATCTTGCCTCGCCGTTCGCGCATGCGGATGATGGTTTCCACCTCCTCGTACTCCACGTAGGGCATGAGTTCCGCGATCGTGTCGATGCTGCACGAACACTTCTGCATGGTCAGATAGTCCTGACCGTTGGTCGCCATACAGCCGATCACGTAATCCACCCGGGTTGCGGTCGGGTAGTCGTTTGCCGACGCCGTCGCCGCCAGCGCAAGGCCGAGCAATGCCATTCGGCTACCGCGCCACAGACCGGACCTCATCATTTCACACCTCCACAATGCTGCGTCGCTTGATTCGGAGACATCGTTTGCAAACAGACCCGCAAGATGATCTCCGTCTGAATCCGATACGAGAATATCGCATCCACTCGCGCTATCAAACCCGTGTCAGCGGCGCTGTTCGCCGGGCCGGATACCGTAGCGGTGCAGCTTGCGGTACAGCGTATTGCGGCTCACCCCCAGCCGGCTGGCCGCCTGGCTGACATTCCAGTCGCACTGTTCCAGTTCCCGCACCAGCGCGTTACGCTCGGCACAGGCCAGAGGACTGCTGGTCAATGACACTGCGTCGCCGGCCGTCTCGACCGTCGGCGGGGAACCTCGGCCGACGATCTCCGGGGGCAGATCGATCAGCCCCATGCACCCACCGTCGCTCAGCGCGCAGACGGTGCGCAGCACATTGCGCAACTGGCGGATATTGCCGGGCCAGTGAAATCCGCGCAGCGCGGCCAGCGCCTCGGAATCGATATCCATGGCCGGGGCCTCCTCCGCCAGCAGCGATTCGACCAGTCGATCGAAATCGGTCCGCTCGCGCAAGGCCGGTAACTGCAGGGTCATGCCGTTCAGCCGGTAGTACAAATCCTCGCGGAACTCTCCGGACTCGACCAGTGCCGGCAGATCGCGATGGCTGGCGCTGAGCACGTAGACATCCAGCCAGACCGGCTTGTCGCCACCCAGCGGCGTCACGCAGCGCTCCTCCAGCACCCGCAGCAGCCGTGACTGCAGATGCAGCGGCATATCGCCGATCTCGTCCAGAAACAGCGTGCCACCGTGGGCTTGTTCCAGCTTGCCGTGCTGGCCGCCACGGCGAGCACCGGTGAAGGCGCCGTCACGGTAGCCGAACAGCTCGCTCTCGATCAGCTGCTCCGGTATCGCGGCACAGTTCAACGCCAGAAAGGGCTTGCCGGAGCGGGCACTGGCGGCGTGGATGGCCCGTGCGAACAGCTCCTTGCCGGTACCGGTCTCGCCGCTGAGGATGATGTTGATATCCCGATCCAGCAGCCGCCGGGCACAACGCACATTGTACAGCATACGCGCATCCTCGCCCGCCAGTTGTTCCAGGGCAAGCGCGGTGCGCTGCCGGACCGGCGCAGTCCCCGGCCGCCGGGCGGATGCATTGCCCGATGCAATCCGGACACCCCGCTCGGGACCGACCAGCAGTGCGTAAAACCGCCGGCCAGCCTGGTCCCGGACTGGCCAGATGGCGCTGGGTTGCGGGTGGGAGCGGGCCAGCAGAACCCCCAGATCCAGCTCGAAGAGCTCATCCACGCGCCGCTCCAGCAGGCGCTCGCGCCGGCCCTGTTCCAGTTGGTTCAGGGCACTCTGATTGACACCCAGGATACGGCCGGTCTCATCGAAGGCCAGCATACCCTCGCTGATCATGCCGATGAACTCCGAGCGGGTGTGGAAACGCAATACCCATTGATTACCGAACTGATGCAGGAAGGCACAGTTTTCGATGATCCTGGCCGACAGCGTTACCAGTGCCGCGGTATGGAGTTGGCTCTGCTTGGAGTCCCGGGAACTGGTCGAGGACACATCCAGCACGCCCAACAGATGGCCACCGGCATCGAAGATCGGCGCACCCGAGCAGGTCAGATTGATGTTGGCGCTGCGGAAATGCTCGTCCTGGTGGATCATCACCGGGCGCTTTTCCACCAGGCAGGTACCGATCCCGTTGGTGCCTTCCTGCTCCTCGGCCCATACTGCACCCAGCCATAGTCCGGCGCGGGAGAACTCCTTGACCAGGGCGGGGTCGGTGATGTTGTCGAGTATCACCCCCTCGGCATCGGTCAGGATGATGGCATAGCCGGAACCGGCGATCTGCCGGTAGAGATTGTTCATCTCATGGCGGTAGATGTCCAATAGTTCGGTCAGTCGCTGGCGCCGCTCGCGCAGATCGCTGCTGTCCAGCACCAGGGTCTCGCGACGGCGGACCGGATCGATGCCATAGCGTTCGATGCAGCGCGACCAGGAACTGGCGATGCCCGGATCAGGACAATCGGCCGGCTGCGGTCGGTCGGTGGCCCGGGTGACGGCGACGATCCGCTCGACGTGGCGGGTCACTTCTTGAACCATGGGATTTCCTGCAGCGCGGCATCCAAAAACGCCATCTCCTGCCCCGGGTGAACTTCGGTGAGTGTCCCGATTATGACACAGTTACGCGATGTGAAATACAGTTCACCTGGTACAACTCCCCTGTGACATTGTTATTCCCGTGCCAGCCATGCTTGCCGAATAATGAAAAAATAAATTTACAAATCATAGGATTACATTTTTATTCAAGTAATCTTATAGTATTGGTACGGGGTTTGCGAAATAGCACTAGAGAATCTCTGATTGTCTCCAACGAGGAATCCTATGAACCTGAGCATGCATTCCGCTATTTCGCAATTCGCCCTAGTCAGATTCACCCTGGCCACGGTACTGGCTGTCGGACTGGCCTTCGGCATCGCCCCCGGTTCACGGGCAGCCGAGGTCCCCGAAGGCAAGGTCTACAGCGATCACGTGCAGTGCAATCCCGGCGAGCCCTGCCAGATCGATCTGCATCTGACCCGCGGCTTCCGGGCTTTCGCCCAGTGTCAGGTCTGTCACGGACTGACCGGCGAGGGCAGTACCATCGCGCCCAGCCTGACCGAGAAGTTGCGGCAGATCGACCGCGATCGCTTCGACGAGGTGGTGCAGAATGGCTACACGGGCCAGATCGGCGTGATGCCGGGCTGGAAGGACAACCCGAATGTCATGAACAATATCGAGGCCCTGTATGCCTATCTGATGGCCCGGGCCGATGGCGTGCTGCCGGGCGGCCAGCTGCAACGCTTCGACCGCTGAGCGGTCCGGAGGAGACGATGTTTCCGCAATGACCCTCCGGTCTTTCACTCTGCCGCTGGCGACCGGCGCCGACTGACAGCCAGCGGCGTTTCCGTTATGCTGGCGTCGCATGAATGAACCTAAACCCCCGCTGGCCAACCGATTCCGCGGCTTTCTACCCGTGGTGGTCGATGTCGAAACCGGCGGACTCAACGCCGACACCGATGCCCTGCTGGAGATCGCCGCCGTGCTGCTGGCCATGGACGAGCAGGGCCAGATCTACCGGAGCAGTACGCTGGCCTACCACGTCGAACCGTTTCCCGGTACCCGGCTCGATCCCAAGTCGCTGGAATTCAACGGCATCGACCCGCATCATCCGTTCCGCTTCGCGGTGCCCGAACTGGACGCCCTGAACGGGATCTTCCGGGAAGTGCGCCGCGCGATCCGGGCCAATGGCTGCAACCGGGCCGTGCTGGTTGGTCATAACGCCTTTTTCGATCTGGGCTTTCTGAACGCCGCGGCAGCCCGCAACAATATCAAGCGCAACCCCTTCCACCCGTTCAGCAGCTTCGATACCGTCAGCCTGGCCGGACTGGCCTATGGCCAGACGGTACTGTCCAAGGCCGTGCAGGCCGCCGGCATGCGCTGGGACAGCCAGGAGGCGCACTCGGCCATTTACGATGCCGAGCGCACCGCCGACCTGTTCTGTGACATCGTCAACCGCTGGCAGAGAATGGGTGGCTGGTCGCCAAGCAACGGATGATGAGCAGCGGTTACTGCTCCGTCTGCTCCATCTTGGCCATGGCGGCGTCGATCAGCTGCTGCAGCTCGCCGCTCTGGTACATCTCCAGAGTGATGTCGCAGCCGCCGACCAGTTCGCCCTCGATGTAGAGCTGCGGGAAGGTAGGCCAGTTGGCATACTTGGGCAGATTGGCGCGAATCTCGGGTTCTTCCAGGACGTTGACATAGGCGAACCGGGCCCCGGTGGCCATCAGGGCCTGGACTGTCTGACTCGAAAATCCGCATTGCGGAAACTGCGGCGTGCCTTTCATGTAGAGAATGATGGGGTTGCTGTCCAGCTGCTGCTGGATGGCGCTCATGATATCCATTGCGGTAACCTCGTGTCGGTATGATTGAAACCAGTCTAGCGCTTAGACCGATATCGGGGAAACGGTTTCGCCCGGGCCGCTGGTTCGCCGAGCGGCTTTGGATTCATTCTAAAGCATCCGTATCGCCATGCGAACCGTCACCGGATGTTAGAATCCAATAGCTACCATCCACCAACACACGACCCAAGGAGAAGCTCATGGCTTTTACGCTGCCCGCACTGCCCTACGAGAAGAACGCCCTGGAACCGCATATCTCC
>CAYMHN010000303.1:0-5047 GCA_964390235.1 uncultured Candidatus Competibacteraceae bacterium | reverse complement strand
GTCATAGGTAACCGGACGGCCGTCGCGGTCGCTGAGGCTGAAGTGGATATGCACGCCGTTGCCGACCACGCCGCGCGAGACCACCGGCGAGAAGCTGACCCGCGACTGGTGCCGCCGGGCCACGGTGCGGCAGATCTCGCGCAGCATCACCGCCCGGTCGGCCGCCTCGACACCGAAAGCGGGCCGCACGGTCACCTCGAACTGGCGCGGACCGTACTCGGGCAGCAAGGTCTCCGGTTCCAGTCCGGCCGCGCGCAGGGCACCCAGGAATTCGGCGGTGAAGGTCTCGATGCCGCGCATGGCGCTCAGCGCATAGGAATCGCCGCTGCGCTCATCGGCCCCCCAGTAGTGGAATTCCTGCTCGAAGCTGGCATACAGTCGCAGCCCGGCTTCCTGCTCCAGCGCTGCCAGGGCCCGCTTGAGCAGACTGCGCAGGCAGCAGTCCCAGGGCTGACCGTCCAAGGTCAGGATATCGCCCAGGATGAAGCGGGTCGCCGGGCCGCCGTCGGCGAAGTCCAGATCGACTTCGCCGATGGGGTCGGGCACCAGATACAGATCGCCGAACGGGCCGAAGGGCGTGGCCGGTATCCGCCCCAGGCAGTTGATCATCACATTGGTCGGGGTCCAGCCGACCCCCAACCGCCACCGTTCCTCCAGGTCGCGCTCGGGAAACCCCTTGCCGCGGACCTGTCCGGCGATGTCGGAACAGCAGATCATGACCAGGTTTTCACGTTCGACGGGCATGGTTCAGAACTCCGGACGCCAGATGTCCTCGACAGTGAACTGCGCGCCCTGTACCGAGATGATGGATACCGGCTTGGGCGGCACCATGTTCTCGCGCACATAGGAGATGGTGCCGGTGACCGCCGGATAATCGCGGGTCGCGGCCAGGGCGTCGCGGATCGCGGAGGGGTCGGTGCTGCCGGCGTTGGCGATGGCATTGGCGATCAGACCGATGGCGTCATAGCCCAGCGGGGCGAAGGAGTTCTCCGGCGGATGGCCGAATTTCTCGGTATAGGCGTCGATGAAGGCCTGCACCTCGGGCCGGTCGTCGGCCAGATAGGTATGGGTGGAGAAGAACACGTCGTTGGCCAGCTCCGGACCCGGTACGCTGGCGACCAGCTCGGTGTCGAAACCGTCGCCGGAGACGATGGGCATGGTGATGCCGGCCTCGCGGATCTGGCGGATGGTCAGGCCGGCCTCGCTGGGGATGGCCGAGATGAACACCCCGTCCGGGGCCGGATCGACGGCGGCCAGGCGGGCGACCTGGGCCGAGAAGTCGGTATCGCCCATCATGAAGAAGTCCTCGTCGATGAGCTCGCCGCCGCGCTCGACGAAGCGCTCCTTGAAGAAAGCGCTCAGGGCGCGGGTGAAGTCCATGGAGTTGTCGGTCCAGACATAGACTCGGCGCAGCCCCATGGTGTCGTAGGCGTAGTCGGCGATGGCATAGGACTGGTCGTCGTCGCCGAAAGCGGCCATGAACATGTACTCGCCGACCCAGGTCGGCAGCATGGGGTGGGTGGCGCCCGAGGTGACGAAGGGGATGCCGGCCTCCTGGAAGGTCGGCGCGGCCGACATCACGAAAGTGGTGTCGCTTTGGCCGAAACCGGCCACCACGCCCGCCGAGACGGCTTGCTGGGCGGTGGTGGCGGTGACCTGCTGATCGGTGCGAGTGTCGTAGACCACCAGTTCCAGCGGCCGGCCCAGCAGGCCGCCAGCGGCGTTGATCTGATCGACATGCAGTTCGGCGCCCTTGAGCGAGGGGCCGTCCAGCGAGGACAGGCCGCCGGTCAGGGCATAGAGCGCCGCCACCTTGATCGGCTCCTGAGCCTGTGCCGCGCCGGACAGGATTCCGATGCCCAGCGCCAGGGCGCTGGCCAGTGTTTTCGTTTTCATGATGACACCTCCGGGTTACTGGATGAAGGGGGCCGATCGGCCCGATGAAAAGGGGTACCGGAGCGCAGCCAGCGCGGTTCGGTACTGCCCAGAAAACCTTGCGGGCGTAGCAGCAGCGTGGCGATCAGCAGCAGCGCGATGACGATCTGCACCAGGCCATAGGCGCCGACCGCCTGTTCTATCGGGCGCAGCAACTCGCCCAGGGCGCTGAGCAGGATGGCCGCCAGCGCGGCTCCGGTCAAGCTGCCGCCGCCGCCGATGACCACCATCACCACCAGGGTAAAGGCCAGCGGGATGCCGAACGAGGTCGGGGTCAGATTGGTCAGCAGATGCGCCCACAGTGCGCCCGCCACCCCGGCGAAGAACGCGCCCAGGGCAAATGCCGCCAGGCGCGCGCGGGCGCAGCGCACCCCCATACAGGCGGCGGCCATCTCGTTCTCGCGGATCGCCAGCAGACTGCGTCCGATCGAGGAATGCTTGAGCCGCCAGCACACCCACAGGGTCAGCGCCGCCCAGCCGGCGATCCACCACAAATCGGTGTGCCGGGGGATTCCGTTCAGGCCCAGATTGCCGCGGGTCCAGCCATCGGCGTTGTTGATCACCACCCGCAGGATGATGATCAGGCCCAGGGTAGCGACCGCCAGATAGTGGCCGCGCAGTCGCAGCACCGGAAAGCCGACGATCACGGCCACCAGCAGCGCCGCCAGTCCGCCGGTCAGGGTAGCCGGAAACAGCGGCCACTGCACCGTGGCCAACCAGTCCGGCAGGGCCGGCAGCATGAAGCCCTTGCGGTTGGCAGGGAAGGTCAGGATGGCCGCCACATAGCCGCCGACCATCATGAAGGCCGGATGGCCCAGCGAGAACAGTCCGGTCAGACCATTGGAAAAGCTCAGACTCACCGCCAGGATCACGTAGATGCCGGCAAAGCCGATCACGGTGCGCTGGTAGCCGGTGAACCGCTGCTCGGCCACCAGGATCAGGCCCACCACCAGAACCGCGAGGATCAGCCAGCACAGGATGGCGCGCATCTCAGGCGCGCTCCTCGGTGGCACGCCCCAGCAGGCCGTTGGGCAGGACCAGCAGGATCAGGATCAGCAGGCCGAACACGAAGGCATCCCGATAGGCGCCGTAGACCGGCGGCAGCAGGCCGACGAACAGCACCTCGGCGAAACCCAGCAGATAGCCGCCCAGCACCGCCCCCGGCAGACTGCCGACCCCGCCGATCACCGCCGCGACGAAGGCCTTGAGACCGGGCAGGAACCCCATCAGAGGATCGATCTGGCCGGAGCGTCCGGCCCACAGCAGGCCGGCGATGCCGGCCAGGGCGCCGCCCAGGGCGAAAGCGGTCGCGATGGCGCGGTTGATGCGGATGCCCATCAGCTGCGCCGCGACCGGGTTCTCGGCCGTGGCTCGCATGGCGATGCCCATCCGCGAGCGGTGCACGAACAGGGTGAGCACGCCGAGCAGGATCAAGGTCAGCAGCACGATGCACAGATCCAGCACGCTCATGCGGGCGCCGAATACGTCCAGATTGGCGCGCAGCCAGCCCGGCGGATTGAACGGCCGTGGCTGGCCGGACAGCAGCAGAATCCCGAGGTTCTGCATCAGGATGGAGACCCCCAGGGAGGTGATGAAGCCGTTGACCTGGGGCGCGCCGCGCTGCGGCCGGAACGCCACCAGATCGATCAGCATGGCCAGTAGCGCGCCCATCACCAGCACGCCGAGGATGACTGTCCACAACGGCAGGTTCAGCACCATCAGCAGGCCGAAGGCGGTGAAGGCGGCCACCATCAGCACATCGCCATGGGCGAAGTTGATCAGCCGCACGATGCCGTAGATCATGGTGAAACCGACCGCGATCAGGGCGTACAGCGACCCCAGGATCAGGCCGTTGAGCAGCTGTTGCAGCACATAGGTGCTCATGTCTGGATTCCGGGAGCAGGGGCCAATCCCAGATAAGCCTCGCGCACCCGCGGATGGCTGGCCAGTTCGGCGGCGGGACCGGCGATGGCGATCCGGCCCTGTTCCAGCACATAGCCGCGGTCGGCGATTTCCAGAGCCATGGCGGCGTTCTGCTCGACCAGCAGCACGGTGGTGCCGCGCGCGCGGATGTCCTCGATGATGTCGAAAATGGTCTCGACCATGCGCGGGGCCAGGCCCAGCGAGGGCTCGTCCAGCAGCAGCAGCTTGGGGCGGGACATCAACGCCCGGGCGATGGCCAGCATCATCTGCTCGCCGCCGGACAGCAGTCCGGCCTGACCGCCAGCGCGTTCCCGGAGGATGGGGAACAGCTCGTACAGCCGGGCCTCGTCTCCGACGATATCGCCGTCCCGGCGCAGATGGGCGCCGATGCGCAGGTTCTCGCGCACCGTCAGACCGCCGAAGATCTGCCGGCCCTCGGGGCAGTGGGCGACGCCGGCGGCGACGATGCGATCCGGCGCCATCCGGGCCAGGTCATGTTCGCGCCCGTCGACCCGCAAGCGAATCCGACCGCGACGGGGCCGCAACAGTCCGGACAGGCTCAGCAGGGTGCTGGTCTTGCCAGCGCCGTTGGCCCCGAGCAAGGCGACGATCTCGCCGGCTTGAACGTCCAGATCGATACCGTGCAGTACCGGGGACGGACCGCGCCAGACCTCGACCTCGCGCAGCTCAAGCATGGACCCGCCTCCGGCCGGTCCCCAGATAGGCCGTGATCACCTGCGGGTCACGCTGGATTTCGGCCGGTGTACCATCGGCCGGCAGCTCGCCGCGGTTGAGCACCTGGATGCGCCGGCACAGATTCATCACCAGCCGCATATCGTGCTCGACCACGATCAGGCTCAGCGTGCCGTGTTCGGCAAGGCCGGCCAGGGTGTTCATCAGCGTCGCGGTTTCCGTGGTATTCATGCCGGCGGCCGGTTCGTCGAGCAGCAGTATCTTGGGTTCGGTGGCCAGGGCCCGGGCGATCTCGATCTTGCGCTGCAAGCCATAAGGCAGATCGGCGGCCCGCCGCGAGGACTGGTCAGCCAGACCAAGGCGCTCGAGCAGTTCCAACGCTCGGTCGCGCAGCCGGCGTTCCCGGCGGATGGCGATCGGCAGGGCCAGCAAGGTGCTCCACCAGCCGGGGCCTTCTCTCATGTGCAGTCCGACGGCCACGTTCTCCCACACGGTG
>CAYMHN010000302.1:0-5049 GCA_964390235.1 uncultured Candidatus Competibacteraceae bacterium | reverse complement strand
GTGGATCACCTCCGGGCCCAGCTGCACCAGGTGCAGGTGAATGTGGTCCTGGTTCGGCCCCACCCCGCGGCCCTCGTTGATCTCGATGGTCATGGCCCGCGAGACCACGTCGCGCGAAGCCAGATCCTTGGCGTTGGGCGCGTAGCGTTCCATGAAGCGCTCGCCTTCCGAATTGGTCAGATACCCGCCCTCGCCACGCACCCCCTCGGTGATCAGGCAACCGGCGCCGTAGATGCCGCTCGGGTGGAACTGGATGAACTCCATGTCCTGCAGGGGCAGGCCAGCGCGCAGCACCATGCCGTTGCCGTCACCGGTGCAGGTATGGGCACCGGTGCAGGAGAAATAGGCTCGGCCGTAGCCACCGGTGGCGAGCACCACCATATGGGCGCGAAACACGTGCAACGTGCCTTCGGCCAGGTTCCAGGCCAGCACCCCCCGGCAGACCCCTTGGTCGTCCATGATCAAGTCGGTGGAGAAGTACTCGATGAAGAACTCCGCCTCGTGCTTGAGCGCCTGCTGGTACAGGGTGTGCAGTATCGCGTGGCCGGTGCGGTCGGCGGCGGCGCAGGTGCGCTGCGCCGTGCCCTTGCCGAACTCGGTGGTCATGCCGCCGAACGGCCGCTGGTAGATCTTGCCCTCCTCGGTACGCGAGAACGGAACCCCGTAGTGTTCCAGCTCGATCACCGCCGGTATCGCCTCGCGGCACATGTACTCGATGGCATCCTGGTCGCCCAGCCAGTCGGAGCCTTTGACCGTGTCATACATATGCCACTGCCACTTGTCGGGCCCCATATTGCCCAGCGCCGCCGACATGCCGCCCTGGGCCGCCACGGTATGCGAGCGGGTCGGGAAGACCTTGGTGATGCAGGCCGTCTTGAGGTTCTTCTCGGCCATGCCGAAAGTGGCCCGCAGACCGGCACCGCCGGCGCCCACCACCACTACGTCGTAGCTATGCTCGATCAACTCGTATGCCGCCATCGATCAGCCTCCGCTCTGCAAGACTGCCATGAATGCCACCCGCAGCACCGAAACCACGGCGATCGCACCCAGCAGCACCAGGATGAATTTCATGGCCAGCAAGGTGACGAGCTTGGCCCCTTCGCTATGTACATAGTCCTCGATCACCACCTGCAACCCCAGAATGGCGTGATAGAACAGGCCGATCAGCAACAGGATCAGCAGCGCGCTGTTCAGCGGTGCCCCGATCCAGGCTACCGCGGCCGCATGATCGGCTTGCGTCAGGGACAGTATCGAGGCGGCAAACCAGAGGGTCAGCGGCACCAGCGCCAGAGCGGTCACCCGCTGCGCCCACCAGTGGCTGACACCCTCCTTGGCCGAACCCAACCCGCGCGCGCGGGCCAACGGTGTACGCAAACTCATGATCTTCCCCCTCAGCTGATGGCGATCCAGAGCATCAGGGTCAACACCACCGAGGCGATGACGACCGCTTTGCCGGATTTGTAGACGGTTGGAATCTCGAACCCGTAACCGGCATCCCAGAACAGATGACGGATGCCGTTGCACAGGTGGTAGAACAGCGCCCAGGTCCACAGAAACAGGGCCAACAGGCCCAGTTTGGAACCCAGCACGGTCTGGGCCTGAGCATAGGCCTCGGGTCCCATGGCCGCGGCGGCCAGCCAGTAAGTCAACAATAAGGTACCCACCACCAAGACCACACCCGTGGCCCGGTGGGTAATCGACAGCACCGAGGTCAGCTGCGGTTTATAGACTTGCAGATGGGGCGACAGGGGGCGTCTGTCGGTTGCCATAAGGTCCACCTCTTTATTTATTGATTCGGGGAATCACCGGGCTTCATGTCCAGGCGAGTTTACCATGCTGCAAAGCACCAGACTCAGAAATCGATGCAGCGGCCGTTTTTCTCCCAGTCACCATAGCGCGTGGGTTCCGGCCCCTTGCGGCCGCCGAATTCCTCGGGACGGTCAGCGGACCGGTCGGATGGCGGTGGCGGGGAGCGCTCTTGTTCGGTGCGAGGTTGTTGCTTGGCCATGGTTTGGTTCAGAATCTCCGAGTTGTTGCATTATCTGGCGGTTTGACCGGCGGCGCAACGCGCCGCGCGATCCCGATCGACAATGGAGGCATCCCTGGTCATGAATCCCAATTGGCGGACCCGGCTGGAGCAATCGGGCGCAGCGATCCGGCATGGGCGGGTAGCACACTACGGCACGCCGGATACCGAGGCGCAGGCCGCGGTATCCGAGGACATCGTCTGCGATCTGTCGCAGCTGGGCGTCATTCTGGCGAGCGGCCCTGATGTGACCGCGTTTCTCCAGGGACAGTTCACCGCCAACCTTACCCGACTGGAAGATACCCGCTGCCGGCTGGCCGGCTATTGTAGCCCCAAGGGTCGGCTGCTGGCCTGCCTGCGCGTGTGGCGGCACGGTCCCGACTGGTCGCTGCAGCTGCCGGTCGAGCTGCTGGAATCGGTGCGCCGCCGGCTGAGCCTGTTCGTGCTGCGTGCCGTGGTCGAACTGCGCCCCTCCGGGGAGGAGCGGGCGAGGCTGGGACTCGGCGGTCCGGGGATCCCGGCATTGCTGCGGGAAACCCTGGGCGATGCACCGCAGTCCGTGGACCAGGTCGTGCATCTGGAGTCGCTGGCTATCATCCGCTTGGCGGGCACCCTGCCCCGCTTCGAACTGTCCGGCCCGGTCGATCGGATTCAGGAACTCTGGCCACGATTCACGACCGCTGCCCGGCCCGTGGGTATCGACGCCTGGGAACTGACCGAAATCCACGCCGGACTGCCCGAGATCTACCCGGCGACCCAGGACAGTTTCGTGCCCCAGATGGTCAACCTCGACCTGCTCGGCGGCATCGATTTCGACAAGGGTTGCTATGTCGGCCAGGAAATCGTCGCCCGCACCCATTATCTGGGCCGGCTCAAGCGACGCATGTACCGCATCCGGATCGACTCCGGACAGTGCCCACGGCCCGGTGAGGAACTGTTCGCCCCGGACCAGGACGATCAGCCGGTCGGCCGGATCGTGCGCGCCGCACCCGGCCCGGATGGCGGTTTCGAGACGCTGGCGGTGATCGCCATCGAATCGGCCGATGATCCGGCGGCCCGGTTGTCTCTGGGCAACGCCATCCCGGTCGAGCGGCTCTCCCTGCCCTATCCGGTACCGGCCCTGGCGCCCGCGAATTCCTGAGCCTCACTGCTCCGGCCGCAGTTGCGGGAACAGGATCACGTCGCGGATCGAGGGCACGTCGGCCAGCAGCATCACCAGCCGGTCGATGCCGATGCCCTCGCCGGCGGTGGGCGGTAGGCCGTATTCCAGTGCCCGGATATAGTCGGCGTCATAGTACATCGCTTCCAGGTCGCCGGCATCGCGGGCCGCCACCTGGGCCTGAAACCGTTCGGCCTGGTCTTCCGGGTCATTGAGCTCGGAAAAGCCGTTGGCGATCTCGCGACCGCCGATGAACAGCTCGAAGCGGTCCGCGACCTCGGGATCGGCATCGTTGCGCCGCGATAGCGGCGACACCTCGGTGGGAAAGGCGGTGATGAAGGTCGGGTTCTGCAAGCGATGCTCGACGGTTTCCTCGAACAAGGCCAGTTGCACGCCGCCCAGTCCAGCGCCCTCGGGCACGGCGATGTCCAGACGCTCGGCCGCGGCGCGGGCGCCGGCCGGGTCGTTCAGCTCCGCCGCATCGATGTCGGGATTGTGCAGCAGCACCGCCTCGACCACGCTGAGCCGCTCGAACGGCGCGCCGAAGTCCAGCTCCTGCCCCTGATAGGCGATCCGGTTGGTACCGAGCAGTTCCTCCACCAGACCGCGCAGCAGTTGCTCGGTAAGATTCATCAGATCGCGGTAATCCGCATAGGCCTGATAGAACTCCAGCATGGTGAATTCCGGATTGTGCCGGGTGGACAGGCCCTCGTTGCGGAAATTGCGGTTGATCTCGTAGACCTGCTCGAAACCGCCCACCACCAGCCGCTTGAGGTACAGCTCCGGGGCGATGCGCAGGTACAGATCCATGTCCAGCGCATTGTGGTGGGTAACGAACGGCCGCGCCACCGCGCCACCCGGGATGGGTTGCATCATCGGCGTTTCCACTTCCAGGAAGCCGCGCTCGTCGAAGAACCGGCGCATGTGCCGGATCGCCGCACTGCGGATCAGGAAGGTACGCCGGGTCTGCTCATTGACGATCAGATCCACGTAACGCTGGCGGTAACGCAGTTCCTGATCGGCCAGACCGTGGTATTTCTCCGGCAGCGGGCGCAGCGCCTTGGTCAGCAGCACGGCCTGTTCGAGATACACGTACAGACTGCCCTTGCCGGATTTGCGCAGCGGACCGCCGGCACCGACGATGTCGCCGATATCCCAGTGCTTGATGGCCTCGAACAGCGGCTCGGTCAGGGTTTTGCGATCGACATACAGCTGTATCGTGCCGGATCCGTCCTGGATGACCAGAAACGGCCCGCGCCTGGCCATGATGCGCCCGGCCACCGTCACCCGCCGATCCAGCGCTACCAGCTGCTCGCTGTCGCGGTCGCCGTAATCGCGTTCCAGTTCGGCCGCCAGGCTGTCGCGCCGGAAATCATTGGGGAAGGACTTGTCCTGCTGGCGCAGCGCGGCGAGCTTGGCGCGTCGTTCGCTGATCAGCTTGTTGTCGTCGTGTTCGGTCATAGTGAATTCCATGGCTCCCCACTTTGGCAAGGGGGTCAGGGGGGATTACAGTCCGCTTTTCAGGCTGGCTTCGATGAACCGGTCCACGTCGCCGTCCAGCACCGCCTGGGTATTACTGGTCTCGACCCCGGTGCGCAGATCCTTGATCCGCGACTGGTCCAGCACATAGGAGCGGATCTGGCTGCCCCAACCCACATCGGCCTTGCTGTCCTCCAGGGCCTGGGCCTCGGAGCGGCGTTTCTGCAATTCCAGCTCGTAGAGCTTGGACTTGAGCTGCTTCATGGCGGTGGCCCGGTTCTTGTGCTGGGAGCGGTCGTTCTGGCAGGCGACCACGACGCCCGAGGGAATGTGGGTGATGCGGATCGCCGACTCGGTGCGGTTGACGTGCTGGCCGCCGGCGCCG
>CAYMHN010000301.1:0-5053 GCA_964390235.1 uncultured Candidatus Competibacteraceae bacterium | reverse complement strand
TGTCCTCCCCCAGCCGGGCGGCGTCGGCCAGCGCGGCCATGGCCTCGGGCAGCCGCCGCTGGCGGATCAGCGACAATCCCAGGGCATGGTGCGCGGCCGCATTGCGGGGGTCCAGGTCCAGCGCTTGGCGTAGGGTGATTTCGCTCTCCGATTCCCGCCCCTGGATACGGAACAGGTCGGCGAGATTGACCGCCGCTTCGGTGAAGGCCGGCTGTAATTCCAGGGCGGCGCGATAGGCGACCTCCGCCCGGTCGAAGCGACCCTGATCGACATGGATCAAGCCGATGTTCAGCCAGGCTTCCGGGCGGTCGGCGTTGGTCATTTCGGCAGCGATGTACTCGGCAACGCCCCGCTGTACCGCCAGACCCTGTTGCTCGTTGAGCAATTCGGCCGGCACGGTGGCCAAGGCGTGCGCCGCGTCGAGCCGGACCACCCGCACCGGGTCATCGAGCAACGCTAACAGATGGCGAATCTTCAACTCGTGCGGGAGAGCCGCCAACGCCTGCGCCGCCGCGCTGCGCAACAAGGGGTCGGGGTCGGTCAACAAGGGGCGGATCGCCTCGAACACGATCGGATCGAGGTGATCGCCCAGCCGGGCAACCGCGCTGGCGCGGGCGATACCGGGCTGGTCCGGACTGTTCACCAGCGCCAGCAGCAGCCCGCGCGCACCGGGAGCGTTGAGATTGCCAGCGTGCAGCGCCTCGGCGAATTGCTGGTGGCCGACGGGAACCTTGCCATACCAGGTCCGCATCCGCTCCGCCGCCCATTGCGCTGATTCATCCTGGTGACAGCGATTGCAGGCATTGGGCACGCCCAGCGTCACGGTCGAATCCGGGCGGGGAATGCGGAAGCCGTGATCGTGGCGCGGGTCGATCACCATATAGGTCGTGGTCGGCGCGTGGCAGGCCAGGCAGTCCGAGCCCTCGGAATCAGCCGGGTGGAAATGGTGTCGGGGAGTATCGTATTGCGCCGCCTGGTGGCATTGCAGGCAGACCTTGCCGCCGCTGGCGCGTAGCTTGCCGCTGTGCGGTTCGTGGCAGTCGCTGCAAGTCACGCCCTGCGCTTGCATCCTGCTTTGCAGAAAGGAGCCGTGCTCGAACACCTCGGCCTTGATCTGCCCGTCGGGATAGTAGAGATCGGGCGTCAGCAGCGCCAGGCGGTGGGTGTCCAGCAGCGGCTGGCCGAACTCGTAGGCTTCCCGGAATTGCCCGCGCCGCGAGTGGCAGCGGGCGCACAGTTCCAGTTCGCGATGGGAGGAACGCGGCACGCTGCGCCGTGCGGTGCCGGAGTCCGGGGCGAAATTCCAGGGAATCCCGCGCCGCTCGTCGAGCCTGATGGCCAGGCCTTGCGTGGCATCGCGTGCTCGTCCCTCCTCTGCCTTGCGCGCCCACGCCAGGTGATCGGCGCCAGGGCCGTGACAGGCCTCGCAGGCGACATTGATCTCGGACCAGGTGGTATCGAAGCGCTGGAGCCCGGCGTCATGATTCTTGCGCAGATTCGTGGAATGGCACTCGGCGCACATGTGATTCCAATTCTGCTGGTAGCCGGTCCAGTGCAATGGATCGTCATGGCCGAGGTTCTGGTCCGGATAGAGGTGAAACCAGCGCTGTCCGCCCTGCGTCTCGGACCGGCTGTCCCAGGCGATACCCAGTACCTGATAGCGGCCATCCGGGAAGCCGATCAGGTACTGCTGCAAGGGGTACACGCCGAAGGTGTAGGCGATCTCGTAGTCCTGCAATCGCCCGTCCGGTCCGTCGGTGCGCGCCATGAATTTCCCGTCGCGGCGGAAGAAGGTGGAGGTGATGCCGGCATAGGTGAAGGGAACGTCGTTGAAATCGCCCAGCACGGTCTGCTCGGTGGCGGGCTGCATGGCCCGGGCGTGGTGCGACTCCTGCCACAGCTGGTACTCGCGCTGATGGCACTGGGCGCAGACCCGCGCGCCGAGATAACCGTCGTCGGAGTGCGCCCGATGGCTGGAAAAAACCGCGCCTACAGCCAATACGGCAAGCAATACCAGGCGCATGGCAAGGGGAGGAGGTTTACCGGAAATCCTCATAAGCCAGCATGGGTAAAACCATTTCCGGAAATCACCTAAGGCCGGAACCCCGGACAGCGACGGCGGTAGTTCGCCGCGATGATCCTGAGATCTTCCGAGTCGGTCACGCCATCGAGATTGAAATCGTAAACGCTCGAGCAGCGGTTGGGGTTCTGTATGCACAAATCCGCGAACTCCGCCCAATTCCGGACATCCTCTCGATTGACCTGCTTATCGAGATTACCGTCTCCCGGACAATCGGACTCGGAGTTGAGCACCGTCCGCAACTCGGCCAGCAGTTTGTTGAAGTGCTTGCGCTGCTCGGGGGTCAGTCCCTCCGGGGGCAGGGTCGGCGCGTCGAGTAGATTGTCGCGCGCACGGTCGAGCATCGGCAGGGGAGCGGCCTCGTTGATCTCGTAGAATTCGTGCTGAACGTCGAGCTGGCCGGTCGTGCAGTTCTCGATCTCGGTGCGAACCAGCTTGAAACGGTCGTCACGCATGGCCGAGGCCGCATAGGGCAGGATGGTAACGCTCGGGTCCTGCGCCTGAAGCTCGCAACAACTCGTCAGATTCCCGTACCAGGTGCCCCCTTCGGTTTCGCAGAGTTCCTGGAATGTAAAGAGCTGGGTGCAGATCTGCTCATCGGCCGCCGGGAGAACGCAGGGCGGAACGACCCCGGGTGCTTGCAGAACGGTTCCGGTCTGGGTGAAATTGGTCGTTCGCAGGCTCTTCTGCCCCGGGTTGGTCAGGTAGGGCAGGAGGGGGCGGGCATCCAGGGTACGCGACCGGGGCACCTCATTGCGCACGTCGACACCGGCGACCTCACCGAACAAGGAAAAGACGTCCACCGCCGCATTGACCATGTGCGGAATCTCCGAGTCGACCAAGCGCGGATCGACGAGGGGGCCGGACACGATGAGCGGCACCCAGACGCCGGTCTGGTACACGGTTCCCTTAGCGCGGGTCGGATCGAAGGGCAGCCGGACGGTCTGAAGGTAGCTGCCGTTGTCGCCGACGACGACGAGCATGGTGTCGGTGGCCTCGGGCCGATACTCCAAATCCCCCTCGGCAGTGCGCGTGGCGAGGCCGACCTCGACAAGCAAGCGGCCGATCTCCTGGTCCATGGCCTCGAGCATCTTGTCGAGCACTTCGCGAACCCCGAGAGCGGTGGTGCAATTGAGAAGGCTGCCGTCGGGCGCGTGGGGCGGGAGGAGCGACCTGAGCGGCTGCTGTGCCGGGACATGGGCGGTCGAATAGCTGAGTGTCGCCATCCAGGGCGTACCCGACTCCTGCTGCTGCTTGATCCAGTTGATCGCCGCGTCGGTTTGCGTCTTCGTGAGGTACTGGCGGGCGCGTGGATCGAGAGGCGGAATGACCTGGCCATGGTCATCGAAACCGGCGACCACTTCGATCTCGCCGTCTTCGTGATTGATGAGCAGTGGAGCGACGTAATAGCCGTTGAATGTTTCGAATCCTTCGGCGACCACGGGCGGCACCGGGTGATGGCACAAAGCTCCGGGCACCAGGATGCCACCGTCCTCGAGACAGGTCCGCCCGGGAATCGCGCTTGCCATACCATGCGGATCGAAGAGTACGGTGCAGGACCCGTCGGTCAGGTAGCAGGCGCCGAAGCTGGCATCGGTCACGAACCCGCAACTGTAGGATCCCTCGTCGGCGACCCCGCCCGCGGTGGTATCGATCCCGCGGGGCGCGCCTTCCAGCATGCCCTCGAAGTAATCCCAGCCCATATCGCGCGGGGCGGCATTGCCCAGCGGATTCCCGGGATTCGGATGGCCCTCGGGGTCGTTGCTCGGGAAGGCCGTATGGTGCCATTTGCCGAAGAAACCGCTCTTGTAGCCATGGCGACCCAGGATCTGCGGCGTGGTGACCTCGAAGGCGGACATCTGCGAATTCGCCAAGGTATTGTCGAGGCTGATGTTGAGCACGCCGGTGCGCAGCGGATAGCGTCCGGTGAAGAAGGAAACGCGACTTGGCGAGCACTCGGGCATCGCCCAGGCATTGCGGAAGCGTAAGCCACCTTCGGCGATCGTATCGATCGTCGGGGTGATGGGCTGATTGTCGAGGCGGTATCCGAAGCTCCGCATCTGGTCGACGCCGATGTCATCGATGATGACGAAGAGGATGTTAGGACGGTCGCTCGCTTGCGCGGGCGGCCCCGCATGCGCATTCGCCCCGAGTAGACCGGAAAGCAACAGTGCCGTTGCCAGGGTAGGACTGCACGAACGGATACTGAATCGCGTCTTCATCATGTCTTCTCACGCCATGGAAGCCAATAAAGACCGAGGGCCAACTGCGACGCGCAGACACGAATCCTGCGCCACCGCTGGATCGATCGATGACCGGAAACATCGCCGAGTCGAATTTGTATAGGCCCTCCTTCAAAATTATCGAATCGCCTCAGTCTACCAGCTGCGCCTCGCGCCAGCCGCGCACCGAATTGATCAGCCACACCCGCGTGGCCCGGCGCAGATCGTCGCGGCTCAGCCGGGCTTCGGCGATGCGCCCCTCGTCCAGCAGCCGGCGGCGCAGCGTGCCGGGCAGCAGACCGCAGTCCAGGGCCGGGGTCAGCAACCGGCCGTCGAGGTCCAGCACCAGATTGGCGATGCTGGTCTCGGTCAGCTCGCCGGCGCTGTTCCAGAGGATCACGTCGTCGCAGTCCGGGCGCTCGCGGCGGGCCTGGTCATAGACCTCGCGCCGGGTGGTCTTGTGGAACAGCAGCGGATCATTGGCATCGACCGGGGTGCGGGCCAGACCCACCCGGGGATGCTCGGGCACGGCGTCCAGCGAATTGGACCGGATCTCGCAATGGCCGTCGCGATACAGCAGCAACCGCAGCCGGCGGGCCTCGGTTGCTCCCGCCACAGCCTCGGCCAGCCGCCGGTGCACGTCGGCGGGGTCGCAAGCGAAACCGAAATACTCGGCGCTGTCGGCCAGCCGCTGCATGTGTTCTTCCAGCAGCACATGGCCCTGGTCCGGGGTCCAGAGCAGGGTCTCCAG
>CAYMHN010000300.1:0-5055 GCA_964390235.1 uncultured Candidatus Competibacteraceae bacterium | reverse complement strand
CGACCCGGATCCCGAGAAACGGGTAATACGCCGGCAGCGGCTGCCAGCCACTGGTGGCTTCGCCGGCCACGAAGCGCTCGAAGGAGTCGCGCACGATGGCGACCCCGCGCGCGTAGATCGCGCCGATGCGCCCAACCGCCGCATCGGCGTCGGTAAACGTTTCCAGCTCGCTGATGCCGCAGGCGGCGAAGGTCTCGATCAGGGAGTCGGCCATGGCTAGCCATTCCGTGCGCGTATTGCAGTCGATCCGATGTTAGCATGGTCCACGACGCGGACGAGAATCGGTTGATCGGGAAATGGCCTATAATCCCGGACCTGTCGAACAGACTGCTGGAGTCGAGCGGATGGACGCCCTGGAGCGTTTGCGGGGTCAGTTGTTGCAGCGCTGGAAAGCGTTTCCGGAAGCGGAGGCGCTGGATCGGGAGTTGACCGACGCCCTGGAGCGGGCAGCGGCGGCGGCGCCGGAAACGCTCACGGTATCCACGCCGGTGAGCCGGCCGATGCGGCTGCACCTCGCCATCCTGGCCGAGGATCGCAATCTCGATCCGCTGTATCAGCGGGAATGGGCCGAACTGTCGGTCAGCGATCGCGGCGTGTGCTATCTGGTCTACCGGCGCCGTGACGGCGGCCATTATGCCATCGAGTGGTCGCCCTCGACGCTGCTGCCGGGAACCATGGGTCAGCAGCTCTCCGAACCCTTGGCCATGGCCATGCTGGAAGGGCCGGACAACGATGGATGAGCGCCGCCGGGTCATGGTCTGGGGCTGGCTGGCCATCGGCCTGCTGCTGTGGCTGACCGTCGCACCGGCGACGACCGATATCCGGGCGCAGTCGGCGGAGCCGGCCAGGGTGGGCTATATCCATATCGAGGGCATGATCAACCGGCCTCGCTACATGTATCTGCAGCGCGCGCTGGAGGACGCGGACCAGCGTGGGCTCGATACCTTGGTCGTGCACCTCGATACCGATGGCGGCGTGCTGGAGTACGGCCGCGAGATGCTCAAGCTGATCCTCGATCAGCCGCGCGAGGGTCGTCGGACCATCGCCTTTGTCGATTTCCGGGCGATCTCCGCTGGTGCGATGATCGCCTACGGCCATCAGGAACTGCATATCTCGGATACCGCCACCATCGGTGATATCGGCGTGATCTTCGCCGGCCCCGGCGGCGGGATCGAATACGCTCCGGAGAAGATCGAGACCGTGGTCCGGGCGTTGCTGGCCCAGGCGGCCGAACAGAACGGCTGGAGCCGTGGTCTGATGCTGAAGATGACGGCCCGCAACCAGAACCTCTATCGCGCGACCCTGCCCGATGGCAGCCATGAATATGTCATCGCGGACGACCTGCCCGAGTTTCTCGCCCGTAATCCCGAAATCGACCGCGATGATCCGCGCCAGCTGTTCGTCTATCGCGGCGAGGACCGGCTGCTGACGCTGACCGGTCGCGAGGCGGTGGATCTCGGCATGGCGACCGCGCTGACGCCGACCCTGGAGGCGCTCTACGACAAGCTCGGCGTTGCGGCCGACCAGGTGGTCCAGCTGCTGCCGACCGGTAGTGAGCGACTGGCCGACGTGCTCAGCGGCTGGGCACCGCTGCTGGCCGGGCTGGCGATACTGTTCCTGCTGTTCGAGCTCCAGACTCCCGGAGTCGGCCTCTGGGCTCTGCTGGGGCTGAGCGCCGGGGCGGGTTTTCTGATGGCCCAGTACACGCTGGAGATGATCGACTATCTGGAACTGATTCTGCTGGCTCTGGGCCTGCTGCTGCTGGTCATCGAACTGTTGACGACGGTCGGGGGCGGGCTGCTGGGGATAGGCGGAGCGGTGCTGATCCTGGCCGGATTGGTTCTGTCCTTCGTGCCCAACGAACTGGAATTCGATTTCAGCGATGAGTATGTCCGCGAGGTGCTCACCGGCGCCGTGCTCAACAGCCTGGGTGCCGGCGCCGTGCTAGTGGCCGGTCTGCTGCTGTTCATCGCCCGGTTCAACCGGAATCCGCTGACCCGGCGCCTGGTGGCGCGGGGTGAGGTGACGGCCAGCAGCGCCGGCAAGCTGGAACAGCAGGCGGCGTCCCTGATCGGCCGGCGCGGCAACAGCCGTGGCGGGCTGCATCCCGGTGGGCGGGTATTGCTGGTGGGCGGTCGCGATTACAGCGCGCGGGCCTTGCACGGCGAGTACATCGCACCCGACCGCCCGATCGAGGTGGTCGGCGTCGAGTTCGGTGAGCTGATCGTGACCGAAGTCACCGATCCGGAGCAGGGCGGCGCCTAATGGAAGCCTGGCTGCCGCTGGTTCAGGTGGCCTTGCTGCTGCTGGTGGCGCTGTTGCTGCTGACCCTCGAATTTTTCGTGGTATCCTTCGGCCTGCTCAGCGCCGCGGCCCTGGCCAGCGTGATCGCGGCCGTGTATCTTGCCGCCCAGTGGGATCCTCGCGCTGCTTACGCGACCGCAATGCTGGCGGTGCTCATGGCAACGGTCACGGTACGTTGGGGACTGCGTCGACTGGGTCGTTCGCGGCTGGTACCCAAGGCCGTGATCGGCGCCGACGCTGGCTATCGTCATATGGCGGAGCGTCTCGGTGTCGCGGTCGGGTCCAGCGGGGTCCTGCTGACCCCGGCACGGCCGGGCGGTCGCGCCCGGTTTCCGGGCGGCGAGTGCGATGTGCAGAGCATCAGTGGTGTGCTGAAGGTCGATACTCCGGTCGTGGTCGAGCGTATCGACGGGCCGGTGATTTACGTTACAGCCTCGGCGTCCGAGCAGTAATCGGGCGCCTCATCAATAAGCCTCATCAATAACAGGCCCTCGGGAGTGAGTCATGGAAATCATTCAAATTGTCGGCATCATCATCCTTATCGCCGTACTGTTGCTGCTGGCGGTGATCTGGAACGCTTTCATGCTGTGGTGGCAGGCGACGCTATCGAACGCGCCGGTCGGCCTGATGCAGATCGTGTTCATGCGCTTTCGCAAGGTCAGCCCCTCGGTTGTGGTAACCAACCGGATCACCGCCAAGAAAGCGGGGATAGAAATCAGCGCCGATCAGCTCGAAGCCCACTATTTGGCCGGCGGTGACGTCGGTCGAGTGATCAAGGCGCTGATCGCGGCCAGCAAGGCGAATATCGACCTGTCCTTCGACCGTGCCTGCGCCATCGACCTGGCCGGCCGTGATGTCCAGGATGCGGTGGCCACCTCGGTCAACCCCAAGGTCATCGATGTGCCCTCCGGTAGCACCGGCAGGAGTTCGGTCGACGCCATCGCCGGTGACGGCATCCAGCTGCGGGTCAGAGCGCGGGTGACGGTGCGTACCAACCTCGACCGCCTGGTCGGCGGCGCGGGCGAGGAGACCATCATCGCCCGGGTCGGAGAGGGGATCGTGACCACCATCGGCTCGGCGGATACCCATATGGAGGTGCTGGAAAGCCCGGATCGGATCTCCAACCGGGTGCTGGAGCGCGGCCTGGATTCGGGCACGGCGTTCGAAATCCTGTCGATCGATATCGCCGATATCGATGTAGGCGATAACGTCGGTGCCCGTCTGATGATCGACCGCGCCGAAGCCGAGAAGAAGGTTGCCCAGGCCCAGGCCGAACGCCAGCGTGCCCTGGCGGTGGCGCGCGAGCAGGAAATGCAGGCCCTGGTGCAGGAAAACCGCGCCAAGGTGGTGCTGGCCGAGGCCGAAGTGCCCAAGGCGCTGGCCCAGGCACTGCGCGAAGGCCATCTGGGGGTGATGGATTACTACAATATGCAGAACATCCTGGCCGATACCCGGATGCGCGGCCATATCGCCGGAGAAGCATCCGAGCGCAGCCGGCCGGGCGGATCGGTCGGAGGAGAATAAGCCATGGCGCTTGCCGATCTGATCCGCGATCTGTCCGCCTCGCTCAAGCCGCCGGAAGAGAAGGAACGGACCCACGCTTGTCATTACGTGGTTGAGGGTCAGGCCCCGGAGCGCTGCGTGTTGGAGTACGGCAGACCCGGGGAATGTGTCTTCGCGACCCGTCTGGTGGCGCAGGGCAAGGACCAGACCACCTGCGAGTATTGGCGGCCGCTGCGCAAGGAGCCGGCTCCGCCCCCTCGGCCTGTCGAGCGGCACCAGCCGGCCCGCGCGGAGTCGGGCCACCGAGAGTCGGGCCACCGAGAGTCGGGCCACCGAGAGTCGGACCACCGAGAGTCGGGCCACCGAGAGTCGGGCCACCGAGAGTCGGGCCACCGAGAGTCGCAGCAATTCTCGAAGCTGGCATCCTCGCCGAAACAGTCCCCAGCCGCGCCATCATCAGCGCCGACCGGTAACCAGACCATCAGTGAACGTTTGCAAGATCGCGAATCGCTGATCCAGGCAATGATCATGCGCGAGATTCTCGACAAGCCCCGGGCGTTGCGGCGCCGACGCTGAAACCATCCCGGAGCAACGGTGCCGCACGACGACGAGTGCACGAGGTGACGCCATGTTGAAGGTTTGTGTGGCCGGTATTACCGGCTGGACCGGTCGCGCCATCGCCGCCGGGGTAATCGCCGCGCCGGACATGGAACTGGTTTCCGCCGTGGCCCGGAAGGCCGCTGGCCAGGATGTCGGCGAGGTGCTCGGTCTGGCACCCCTGGGGGTGGAGGTGAGCGGGGATCTGGCAACCGCCCTGGACGCAAGTCCTGCTGACGTCTTGATCGATTACACCCACCCGAACACGGTCATGCAACATCTGCGCGCCGCCCTGGCCCGTGGCGTTCCCGCGGTGGTCGGCACCTCGGGCCTGACCGAGCACGACTATGCCACGCTGGATGTCGAAGCCCGCGAAGCCGGCGTCGGCATCGTCGCCTCGGGCAATTTTTCCCTGACCGCCGCCCTGCTCAATCATTTCGCGCTGACCGCGGCGCGCTTCATCGAGCATTTCGAGATCATCGACTACGGTAAGGCGGCCAAGCCCGATGCCCCGTCCGGCACGGCGCGGGAACTCGCCGAACGCCTTGGAGCGGAGCGCCAGCCGCGCCTCGACTGGCCACTGGAAGACATCATCGGCCCGCGCGAACCGCGTGGCGGCACGATCAACGGCGTACAGGTGCATTCGGTGCG
>CAYMHN010000299.1:0-5078 GCA_964390235.1 uncultured Candidatus Competibacteraceae bacterium | reverse complement strand
GGGATGCCGGCCAGCGGACCGGGGCGCACCCCGACCGCCAGCGCGGCGTCGGTGGCCGCGGCCTGGCGGCGAGCGAAATCCGGTGCCCAGATCTGATAGGCATCGAGGTCGGGACGCTGGCGGGCGATGACGACCTCGGTCAGCTCAGCGGCGCGGAGTTGGCCGTCGGACAGGGCGTTGGCGATAGCGGATAACGGTTGATCGATGATGGTCATTGCGGCAGTCTTGGAAAAAAACACGATGATACGGGAGAACGCGGTGGAAACCATAGACTGGAATGATTTCGAACGGGTCGAATTGCGGGTCGGCACCGTCACCCGGGTGGAACGCTTCCCCGAGGCGCGACGACCGGCCTACAAGCTGTGGGTGGATTTCGGTCCGGAAATAGGCACCCGCAAGTCCTCGGCGCAGATCACTCACCTGTACACCCCGGAAGACTTGCAGGGTCGGCAGGTGATCGGGGTGATCAATTTCCCGCCCAAGCAGATCGGTCCGTTCCGTTCCGAATGCCTGATCACCGGCTTTCCGCGCGCGGACGGAGAGGTGGTGCTGGCGGTGCCGGAACAGGCCGTGGCCAATGGCAGCAAACTGGCCTGAACCCGTTCAGGGTTCGCATAAACCCTGATGCAGGGCTTCGAACTGGCGGGTCAGCTTGTGCGTGGGGTAGAGGTGGATCAGCGGCTTGGCCAGCTGGTGCGATTCGCGGACCTTTACCGTGGCCGTCAGGAACGGTTCCAGCAGCGGCAAGTTCTCGCCGCGCAGTTCATCGACCAGCTGCCGTGGCAGCCGGGCGCGTGGCTGGAACTGGTTGACCACGATGCCGGCAAGTTGCAACTCGGGGTTGTGATCGATGCGGATTTCCTCGATCGTCGCCAGCAGCTCGTACAAGGCTCGCCGTGAGAAATCGTCACAATCGAAGGGGATCAGGCAGCGGTCGCCGGCGATCAGCGCGGTGCGCGAGTAGAAATTCAGCGCCGGCGGTGTGTCCAGGTAGATGGCATCGAAGCCTTCCAGCGCTTCCAGGGCCTCGCGCAGCTTGAACATCTTGTAGCGCGTTTCCAGCTTGTACGCCAGCTCGCCGAGTTCCGGCGCGGCGGCCATGAGCAGCAGACGCTCGAAGGGTGTGGGCAGTATGAAGTGCTCGGTGGCTTGCTGAAGCCGGAACGACAGCAGCTGCTCGAAGAAATCGGCCAGCGTGCGGCCGGCTTGCGCGGTCTCGCGACCCATTAGGTACTGGGTACTATTGGCCTGCGGATCGAGATCGATCAACAGGGTACGCCGACCGCTGGCGGCGCTGATCGCAGCCAGATTGCAGGCGATGGTCGATTTGCCGACGCCGCCTTTCTGATTGAATACCACGCAGCGCATCTTCGCGGTCCTCACGGCTTGCCCGAATCAGTTAGGGGTAGAGTCAACCGCGCGATACTTGCAGTTGCGCGCACCGGAAACGGCCTTTTAGCAGTCTGTCGACATTCGGTCAAGCACCGTGGCAGTTACGTTGCCGTACCCAATCCAGTATGATCGCCAGGCGATGGGGGTAGCACAAGAGAGGTGCTCATGCTGGACCTGATCCGCGCGGGCGGATGGTTGATGGTGCCGATTCTGGCCTGTTCGGTGATCGCGCTGGCCATCGTACTGGAGCGTGGCTGGGCGTTGCGCCGCCGGCGGGTGATGCCGCCGTCCTTGGTGCGGGCCTTGCGCATCGCCTCCGATGGTAGTTCCTTGGTATCCACCGAAGGACTGCTGCGGATCAGTAATCGTTCGCCGCTGGGGCGTCTGCTGAGCGCCGGTGTGTCCAATTACCATCTGGGCCGCGAAGTGGTCAAGGAGAGTCTGCAGGATACCGGTCGCCAAGTGGTGCATGAGCTGGAACGCTACCTCAACACCCTGGGCACCATTGCCACCATCACCCCCTTGCTGGGCCTGCTGGGAACGGTGATCGGCATGATCGAGGTGTTCAACGTGATTTCCCTACAGGGCAGCGGCGATATCGAACTGCTGGCCGACGGTATCTCCAAGGCCTTGGTGACCACCGCCGGCGGCTTGACCGTGGCTATCCCCAGTCTGCTGTTCTATCGCTATTTTCGCGGCCGGGTCGATGAACTGGTGCTGCGCATGGAAGAAGAGGCCTTGCTGTTGGTTGAGATCATCGGACGGGTCGGAGCGCGCTCGTGAATCTGCGTCCGCGCCGTCCGGAAGAACCCGAAATCGGTCTGACCCCGCTGATCGACGTGGTCTTTCTGCTGCTGATTTTCTTCATGGTGACCACCACGTTTCGCAAGGAATCGGTATTCGACATCAGCTTGCCGCAGGCCAGCCAGCAGCCCACCGAACAGCAGTCCGCGCTGGTGGTCAGCATCGACGAGGCCGGCCGCTATGCGGTCAACGAGCGGCTGCTAAGCGGCACCGATGTGGCGACTTTGCGAGCCGCCCTGGCCGATGCCCTGCCCGATTCCGAAGATCGTCTGGTGGTGGAAATCCGGGCCGATGCCCGAACCCCTCACCAGTCCGTGATCAGCGTGCTGGATGCGGCGGGTCAGCTGGGCTTGCAGCGCATTGCCATTGCCACGCTGCAAGCCGGCCCCAACCCTCCCTAGCCAGCGTGTGGTTCTGGTACTCGCGCAATCCCCTGGCCCTGCTGCTGCTGCCCCTGGCCGGGCTGTTCCGGTTGCTGACAGGGCTGCGACGCACCCTGTACCGCTGGCGTTGGCTGCGCTCCGAGCGCTTGCCCGTCCCGGTCATCGTGGTGGGTAATCTCAGCGTGGGAGGCAGCGGCAAGACGCCCTTGGTCATCTGGCTGGCGGAACGGTTGCGTGCCGCCGGCTATCAACCCGGGGTGGTCAGTCGGGGGTATGGCGGGACACAGCGAACCTGGCCCTGTCGGGTGACGGCGGACAGCGATCCGGCCCTGGTGGGTGACGAGCCGGTGCTGATCGCGGCCCGTAACGGCTGCCCGGTGGTTATCGATCCGGATCGACCGCGTGGCGGGCGGGCATTGCTGGTGCTGGGCTGCACCTTGATTCTTGCCGACGACGGCTTGCAGCACTACCGCTTGCGGCGTGACCTGGAGATCGCCGTCATCGACGGGCGGCGCGGGCTGGGCAACGGCTTCAGTCTACCGGCCGGCCCCCTCAGGGAACCACCGAGCCGGCTGGACAGCATCGACCTGATCGTCGGCAACGGCGCCGCCGGACCCGGGCAGCACCTGATGCGACTGCACCCCGGCCCGGTCGTCAATCTGGCCCGACCCCGGCGGCAACGGCCGCTGGACCATTGGCGAGGCGGTCGGGTCCATGCCGTGGCCGGGATCGGCGATCCGGTCAGGTTTTTCGACCTGCTGCGCGAGTATGGCATCGACCCCATCGAGCATCCATTTCCCGATCATCACCGCTTTGTTCCTCGGGAACTCGGGTTCGGCGATGAACTGGACATTCTGATGACCGAGAAAGACGGGGTAAAATGCCGACGCTGGGCTTCTGACAAGCTCTGGGCGGTGCCGGTCGAGGCGACGCTGGCCGATGGCTTTTTCGAGGCGCTGCGGGCACGATTGCCGGAGCCCGAACCGACAAACAACAGGTGAACATGATGGACAAGCGATTGCTCGATATTCTGGTGTGCCCGGTGAGCAAGGGACCGCTACGCTACGACAAGGCCCGACAGGAACTGGTCTGCGAGAAAAGCGGCCTGGCCTATCCGATCCGCGACGGGATTCCCATCATGCTGGCCTCCGAGGCCCGGGTACTGGGCGATGCAGCCGCGCACGAGAGGGAGCATGGCTGAACGCGGTTTCCGGATCATCATCCCGGCCCGCTATGCATCCACCCGGTTGCCTGGAAAGCCACTCAGACTGTTGGCGGGGCGACCGCTGATCGAGCATGTTCACCGACTGGCGCTGGCCAGCGGTGCGGAGCGGGTCGTGATCGCCACGGACGACGAGCGGGTGCGGTCGGTGGCCGCCGGATTTGGCGCCGAGGTGTGCATGACCGCTCCCGGCCATGTCAGCGGCACCGACCGGCTGGCCGAGGTCGTCGCCCGGCTGGACTGGTCGGACCAGGCCGTGGTGGTCAATCTGCAAGGCGATGAGCCGTTGCTGCCGGCGACGCTGGTACGGGAAGTGGCCGCTGAACTACTGGCCTATCCCGACGCCGGAATGGCCACCTTGTGCAGTCCGATCGACGAGGTTGGGGACTTGTTCGATCCCAATGTGGTCAAAGTCGTCAGAAACCATGCCGGGGAGGCGCTGTATTTCAGTCGGGCGCCCATCCCCTGGCAGCGCGAGGGTTTCGCCGCCGGTCCGCCGCCAAGCCTGCCCCCGGAACGGTACTGGTGGCGCCATATCGGTGTTTATGCCTACCGGGCCGACGTGTTGCGGGCTTATCCGACTCTGCCGCCCACGCCACTGGAAGCGCTGGAAATGCTGGAGCAGTTGCGCGTCCTGGCGGCCGGGATTCGCATCCGAGTGCTGGCATGCGCCGATCTTCCCGCTGCCGGAGTCGATACCGAAGCGGATTTGCGCAGAGTTGAACGATTGATGATGACGGGAGCCGATCCGGCATGATTCGGATACTGATGGTCTGTACGGGCAATATCTGCCGCTCGCCCATGGCGGAGGGACTGTTCCGGGCGCTGGTCAATGAGCAGGGTCTGGACGACCGGATCGAAATCGATTCGGCTGGTACCACCGATTACCACACCGGGCAACCGCCGGATCGGCGCGCGCAGAACACCGCCCGTCAGCGTGGGGTCGAATTGAAGACCTTGCGTGCGCGTCAGGTGCAAACCGCTGATCTGGGCAGATTCGATTACCTGATCGCCATGGATGACGGTCACGTCGATTGGCTCCAACGGCTCACCCGCCAGACCGGACAGCCGGCGACCATTCACCGCATGCTGGACTTCGCCCCCACGCTGACGGGCAGGGAAGTGCCCGATCCTTACTACGGGGGGCAGCGCAATTTCGAACTGGTGATGGACTTGCTGGAAGTGTCCGCTCGCGGATTGCTGGAGTTTCTCCGCGAGCGGCACCCGGAATTGCGCTAAGCGCCGCTCAGTCGCCGGACCGGTTTTCGGTCACTTCC
>CAYMHN010000298.1:0-5081 GCA_964390235.1 uncultured Candidatus Competibacteraceae bacterium | reverse complement strand
CCGCCTACCATGAAGTGCTTGAGAGGATCGTCGAGGTCGACCTTCGGCAGGAGACTCTGGAGGCCGCCGTCGAACGACTATGGGATCAAGCGATCGCAGCCCAGCAGCACCGCGTCGATGCCCACGTGCTGGATCGCCGCTTCGGTGGGGCGACGGCGTGGCCTGGATATCACGTCGCGCGTGCGAGTGTGCTGGTCCGGGCTGAAGAGTTGATGGGTGAACAAGGGCCGGCCCTAGGGACGATCTTCAAGCAGGAGTCGAGCACAAGCCCTGCCGCCACGCTGCGGGAGCCGGAGTTCACGGCGTTCGGCGGAAGGTTGCTCGGTCGTCCCGACGTAATCCGTGCAGGCGAAGTAGTGGACTACAAGAGCGGTGCGATCCTCGAGCACGATGCGGCGACACAAACAGATGTGGTGAAACTCCCGTACGTCCGGCAGCTCCGCATCTACGGGTACCTCGTCAAGCAGAAGCTCGGCTGGTGGCCGCGGCGCGGAATTCTTCTTCCACTTGGTGGCGCAGGAGTCGAGGTTGAACTGGACCCATCCGAGTGCGAGCGGGAGGCTTACGAAGCCATCGCCCTCCTTGAAACATACGACGGAAGGCTGCGTGCGGCCGCAGCCCCCGGCGACTTTGCATCACCCTCGCCCGATGGTTGCCGGTGGTGCCCATACAAGCTTGTTTGCCCACCGTTCTGGCAAGCCTCGTCGCCCGCGTGGTCGGGGCAACTAGACGGCGCTGCCGTGGAAGGTGTTCTCACCGAGGTCCCGATGGTCATCCACGTCGGCGCAGCAAGGGCGATCGCCGTTGACGTTGAGGCTGGGAGCGAGAACCGGCGCCAGCTCCAAGTCGCTCCCCTGAATCCGAGCACTCACGCTTCGGTCACGTCGCTCGCGGCTGGCGATCGAGTCCGGCTCGTTGGGTTACGCACGCGTCCCGACGGAGTGCTTGCCCCGACCGCTCGGACCGTCGTTGCGCGTGTCGACGACCTGCCGGTGATCGTGTCGCCATCCCTGGGGTGACTAACCTCGAAAGGCACTAGAGAGGAAGAGCACCCGACGGGCCGTTCCGCAGTCTGACAGGTAGGCACCTACCAAGCGCCTCTACGGTAAAGTGCATCACCTGACGATTTCATAACGATCCGCCTCGGAGCAGACCGCGCTCACATGGCCGCTAAGCGTGTCCCGGGTTGCGCCACGTGCGTTGTTACGCCGGGTCCTGAGACTACTGCACCAGTCGGTGAGCCGCCGCTTTTCGCCGGCGCGACACTGGCGGTAGCTGATCGAGCCATACCCATGACCTTCGCATTGCTCGACGGTGATGCGCACGCCTCGCGCGGCCGATGCATCAGGCGTGCCCGACGGCAGTCTGGGGCCGCTTCCCACAATCGATGGCACTGCAAACCCATGCGTGCGCGCATATTGGGCCATATCGCGACACGCTACCTCCTGATTGCCCGAGTATTGCCCGCGCGTGTTCTGCTCGACCCAGTAGCGACAGGTGTGCGTGAGCGTCCGCAGGACACTCGGATCGCCGCGCGCAGCATTGGTCGGGGCATAGCTGCTTGTGCTGGGTTCAGGGCTGACCCGGTCGGGTACAGGTCGGTTGATGGTTACGTTCGGTCGGTGCTGAGGCGGTGGCGGTGCGGCACGCGGGCCGGGGCGGCTTATGGGCACTGGCAGCGCTGTTTCTTCGCCAGGACCGCCGCGCCAGTCGATAACGTCGGCGTACAAGAGGACCGCCGTTACACCGAAGATGATCGTATAAGCGATGAGCGACGGAACGACTTCACGGCGCCGCTTCGATTCAATGTGCCGCAGGCGCTCCGGCCTCGGTTCTTCCCACACTGCACACCTCACTCCATGGCGTCGCCTCCGCCCATGCTACCGCATCGCAGGCCTGGCATAGCAACAATCCATGCATATTCTCAAGCAGAGGTGGCTCAGGGGCTGAGCCCGTGGGGCGGCGATTGAGGATTTCGCAGAGCACTGCAATTGTGATGGAGGTCATTGGTCACGCAGCACTTCTGTGGCCATACTTCATGCCGCGCAACGACGGGGGTCACAGGGATGGGACGAAGAAGGAGTTCACTCGAGGATCTCACCGAGCTCGCCTCTTACTTGCCGTGGTGGGTCTCGCTCATGCTCGCCGCGGTGACTTGGTTCGTCCTGGGTGCCTTCGGGGCTAGCGAAGTCACGGTGACACCCGAAAACCCGTTGGGCGCGGTGTCCGGCGCCATTCCACGCGCATTCGCCGTAATCGGTCAGCATGTCCTTACTGCGGCGTTCACGATCGGTGCGGTAATGTCACTTGGCCGTTCCTGGCGCGACGGCAGATTGTTGCGGCGTGTGACGCGCCATCCCTTCGACACGTCCGACCGATATCACGGACAGGATGTCGATCCGATGATCACCATGAGTTGGCGGGAGTTCGAACACCTGGTGAGCGAAGTGTATCGGCGTCGCGGGTACTCGGTGACGGAGACGCCCGATGGCGCCGACGGTGGCGTCGACCTGGTGGCCCGGACCGACGGGCAAGTGGTTCTAGTGCAATGCAAGCGGTGGCGCACGCGCAACGTGGGCGTATCAGTCGTGCGGGAGCTGCTGGGCGTCGTCTCGGCGAGGGGCGCGACTGGCGGCGCAATTGTGACAGTCGGCCGGTTTACTGATGAGGCGCGACGGTTTGCCAAGGGAACGAGCATCGAATTGATCGACGGCAAGACTTTGGGTCGGCAGGCACGAGAAGTGGATGCCGGTCGGGCCCCGCTCACTGGAGGGCTGGCTTCCAGGGTCGCCGAGTCGACGCCGGAATGCCCAAAGTGCCAGTCACCCATGGTGCGGCAAGTGGCCAGGCGGGCACCCACAAGGGGAAGGCGTTCCTGGGATGCTCGCGGTATCCGGGTTGCCGGGGAATACGTCCCCTCTAGATCAACCGCGGTTCAGGCAACGCGAGTCGTTTTTCGTGCACCAGTAAATGAGTGAACAGACTGCTGCGTGCTATATGACTGCGAAACGCTGAACCATCCGGCGAATCGGACGCCTCCGCCATGACTGCCAGCACACACAGGCTCCGGTATCCTGCCCTGAAGGCGCGCCAGCGCGAACTCCGCGACGGCTTCCCCCCGGCCCTGGCCCTGCGCACCCACCGCGCCCTGAGCTGGCTGAACCGCGCCGAGCAGGAACCCGAGGATCACGACGCGCGCTTCGTGTTCCTGTGGATCTCGTTCAACGCGGCCTACGCCAACGAGATCACCGACCGGCGGGAGTTCTCGGAGCGCCGGCAGCTGGTGAACTTCATGAATCGCCTGGTCGACTCGGACCGCGAGAAGCTGCTGTACCAGATGATCTGGCGGCGCTACTCGCAGTCCATCCGGACGCTCATCGACAACCGCCACGTCTTCCAGCCGTTCTGGGATCACGTCAGGGGCGACCTGACGGACGCACAGTGGCGCGAGGCCTTCGTGAAGAGCAAGTCCTCGGCCCACCGGGCGCTGGGCAAGCAGAACACCAAGAAGGTCTTCGCCGTGACCTTCGACCGGCTCTACACGCTGCGCAACCAGCTGGTGCACGGCGGCTCGACCTGGAACAGCTCGGTGAACCGGGCCCAGGTGACCGACGGCGCGCGGATCCTCGGCGACATCGTGCCGATCATCATTCACTTGATGATGGAGAACCCGCGCCAGTTGTGGGGGAATCCGGTTTATCCGGTGGTGGAGTGAGGCGTCGCAAGGGCGCCCAGGCCGGCAAGGAATTCTAGGGTTGTGCTCGTTACCCGGCGTGCAAGGGGACACGAGAATTGGCGTGATCGGCGTTTCCGCGGAAACGCGCGCGGATGCTGAATAGCTGCATTTTCAGTTGTCTTGCCGATTTACCAGGCCTGTCGGTGTGCCCGCGTGTGAGCGACGCTTTTCGCATGCCGGAAGTCAGTCGCTTCGTCAGGATCCTGATCGCCATCTAGTATCGCGACCATGCCCCGCCTCATTTTCACGCGGTTTACGGCGAGCATGAGGCTGTTGTTGAGATCGAGAGCGCTGCTGTTACCGGGTACCTGCCGACGCGAGCCATGTCACTGGTGCAGGAATGGCACATCCTTCACAAGGCTGAGCTAATATCTGCTTGGAGCCGCGCAAAGTCCGGTGTGCGTCTGCCGCGGATTGCACCGCTGGAGTAGTGACATGCTGACGAGGATAACTGCCGCCAGGTATCTCGGGGGTCATTCGGTTTGACTGCGTTTCAGCGATGGACTCGAGGGCACCGTCAACCTGTCACAGGACCTTGCCGGGGAGGTTTTCGAGCCGCTGCGCGACGAGGCGTTTTTCGCCCAGGTCGAGCTGCATCCGGAATTCCATACGTTGGTCTGGCCGAACGGTGCCGATTTTGCGCCGGAGTTCCTGCGGGAGAAACTGCTGGTCGCGGCCTGAGCCGGCGAACCGCGCGGTCTCCGCGGGTGTTGTGCCCGATTACGCTGAGGACCCCGGCTAGCGCATGAACCCCACCTGGCCCATGTCGTCGGCGCGCCCGAAGCAGGCCGCGGCATTGACCGTCAGCGCCCGCAGGATTTCGGCATCCGGGATGCCGGCCTCGGCCGTGCGGGCGGCCGAGGCGTCGTAGTACCTAAGATACGCCGCCTCCACTTCGGGTAGCGAGATCCTTAATGCTGCCAAGGCACACGACGCCAGCTGCGAGGGAATGGGCACTATAGCGGCAAACCTGTTGGGCTGAACGGCCTCTTCGCCCGGCGTCCCAGGCCAGGGTTTTCGGTGCGTTTCGCCCAATATGCAATCCTTGCGCAGCTATTGAGGGTATGATAAATCGTCATACCAAGGAGGCGTGACATGGGTAGTGTGAAGGTAGCCATCACCATCGACAGCGAGACCCTGGAGCGGGTGGATGCCTTGGTGGCGAAGAAAGTGTTCCCGAACCGAAGCCGCGCAGTCCAGGCCGCGGTGGCGGAGAAGCTGGCGCGCCTGGAGCAAACCCGCCTTGCGACCGAATGCGCCAAGCTCGACCCCGTATTCGAGCAGGCACTAGCCGAGGAAGGGCTGGGAGAGGAGCTGGACGCTTGGCCCGCATACTGAGGGGTGA
>CAYMHN010000297.1:0-5087 GCA_964390235.1 uncultured Candidatus Competibacteraceae bacterium | reverse complement strand
CCGGGTGTGTTCCGTCAGCGCCGGGTCCAGCTGCGCCAGCGTGTCCCAGACAAAGCCGTCCACGGCGCCGGCTTGCGCCACGCCCTCGGCAACCGCGCGGATCACGTCCTGATGCGACCAGGTGAAAAAGGTCCGGCGGAAAAAGGTCTCCGGATTGAGTCCGGCCTGCATCAGCTGGTAGTTGGGCGTCAGGTAGCCGGAATTCGAGTCGGGGTCGGAAAAGGCGAATACCGCACCCGCCAGGTCGGTGATGCTCTCGGTGTCGCGGTCCCGGTCCGGGACGATCAGATAGGATTGATACAGCGGCTGGCCCTGGTTGAGCGGTACCGCCACCAGTTGCAGCCGGTCACGGTGGACCACGAAGGGAAAGCCGCAGATCCAGGCGAAATCCAGCTCACCGCTCAGCAGCCCGCGGGTGATCTCATGATAGCTGCGCCGCTGCACGAAGCGTACCGACTGCCCCAGAGTCTCGCTCAGGTAGCGACTCCAGGTATCCAGGGTGTTGAGCCGGTCGGTGAGGATGACCGGCGTCAGGCCGAAGCGGATCGGCGGCTTGTCCTCGGCGGCGGCCGGCAGGGCGCACAGCAGGATGAGCAGCAGGGCAAGCAGGTGGCGGTGCATGAGCGGTGAGGTTACCTCTGGGTAACATGATGTTACCTGTAATTGCCCGACAAGTCAGCCTGTGCCGGATGAACCCCGTACGCTTGGCCGATCTCGTTGATCGTCTTCACCCCCTTGAGCGCTTCAAGCCCAACGCTCGCCTTGAACTCCGGGGTGTGAACCTTCCGCTGCTTCTTCTCACTCACTTGGCCGCTCCTCTATGCCGGAATACAGCTTAAACTACTGTCCGGAATCCAGGGTCCACTTTAGTGGTGTCGGGCCGCTGATCCATCTTGATTCCCGTGGTTCGATTGCTTGCTAGCCGGTATCCACTATGTCATTCTATGACATAGTCAGTGCAAGATGCGAGATCGGATGCCCCGGAAAGCCGAACTCCTGTTCCGTCGCAAGCGTCGCTATGATGATGGTGGGATTCTGGAGATGAAGATATGGCGAGTTCCGGACCCCCTGCCCGGATCAGCCCACAGTCTGAAGTACAGCTTGTACTATGGCAAGGAGGGCAAGCGCTTGGTGGGCTATGACAATGAGCGTGGCAAAGGCGATCACCGTCATTATGACGATTGCGAGGAGAACTACGCGTTCTCGTCGCCAGAGCAACTCATGGTGGATTTCCTCGCTGATGTCGGCAGATTACGTGGAGGCAGGCTGTGAAAGATGTGAAAGTGATGGTCGGTGGTACCGCTTACGACGATGCAAAAGCCTTTGTCGGGGCATGGCATCGTGCCGAACACGGCGAGGAGGTTTCGGAGAATGTGCTGGCTTTCGAATCCTGGGATGCCCTGGCCGCCGTGATGAGCAACGAGCGCCTGCGGTTGCTGCGCCATGTGCATGATCATCCGGAGCGGTCGGTGATGGCGTTGGCGAAAGCGCTCGGGCGGCAATACCGCCGGGTCCATGACGATGTCTCGATCCTGGCCGAAGCGGGCTTGCTGGATCGCTCCGGTGGCGGGGTGCGTGCCACGGCCGATCGTATCCAGGCCACGATCGAGTTTTGAATTTCCGTAGACTGGTGTTTCCGATCCGGACAGCCTGTTCCCCGAATCGCCGAATTGCATTGGGCATAGGGTCCGGTTGACCTGTTGAATCGACGCCGGGACTGCTACATGTTTTCCGTTGCTGACCAGCTCGGGCTCTTCGAAGGTATACTGAGCCACAACCAACTCGGCAACCGGAAAGTTCGATTCATGAATACCGCCATTCAGACAACCGTTCCGGATCAGCTGCTTGACCAAGCGCAGGCGCTGATCCGCGAGGGCTGGGCGACGGATCTCGACGAGATTCTTGCCGACGCGTTGCGCCGGTATGTTGATTCACACAGCCCGGAGCTGGCTGAATCTTTCATCCGCGAGGATGTGGAGTGGGGCTTGCGTGGCAAGGAGTAGCAACCTAGCGAGTGTCGTAGTCTGTGATGCCGGGCCGCTGATCCATCTTGATGAATTGGCGGCTTTGTTACCCACCTCAACCACTACTCAAATGCTCCGTACTCAGCCCTTGCGCCGCCAGTCGGGCGCGGATGTCGTCCAGATCGATCCGCTGGTAACGCTCCCGTAACACAGCTTTTTCCTGCGCCATTGCCAGCGCCGCCGCATCGGCCGGTTCGGCGCGCTGATCGGGGAACAAGCGGGCGTCCTGTTCCAGGGCGGCGCTGAGCAGTGTGGCCAGGGCCAGATAGGGGCGACCGTCGGGGCAGCGGGTGATCGTCTTGCGCAGATCGGCCTCCAGGGCCGGCGCCCAGCGGCGCAGATAACGGTCGCGCAGGGTGTTGGCGTCATCGATCAGGATCTGCGCCTGGGGATGGTTGCCGGATTCACTCTCCCCGGCGGCGCTGGCCAGCAGATAGGCGAACAGCTCCAGCTGGGCGCTGGCGTGGTCGCTGAGGTCGTGGAACTGTTCGGACCTGCCTAGCCCGTGGCGCTGTTGCAGGGTCTCCAGGGCCTGGACGGTGGCCCCGGCGACGGCGCCGTCCAGATAGATGCCGGTGTTGATGTGGACCGGTGTGGGCGGGGTCAGGAACAGCGCGCTGTAAGCCCGCAGCAGGCGGTCTTGATCGGAGGCCGTCGCCAGGGCGTGTCGCAGGTCTCGCAGGTCCAGGGTATAGTCGAGTTCATCCGCCAGGGTCTGCAAGTCGTCGCTCAGCAGGGTAGTGAGGGCTGCGTGCGTCCGCGCATCGCCAGCGGGGAGCAACGCGCGCGCCAGGGACAGATGGAATTCGGCGCGGCTTGCGCAGGATGTCGTGGTCGGTTCCATTATCGAGGACTCGTGGGTCGGTTCCGGACGATGCGCCAGCGGTGGGTTGAGCCGCCGCTGGCGCAAGAGGCTCAGGCGCGTGGCGGATTGAACAGCTTCTCCGCGATGGCGTAGACCAGCAGCGCCACCGATACCGTGGTCAGGGTCAGCATCCATTCGGCGGTGGACGGCGTGTACTGGATCAGACCCGGAATCCAGTTGCCCTTGAACAATGGCACCAGCTGGCCGCCGACGGTGAACTCGTAGCGGCCGATGAACAGGGCGATCACCAGCAGCAGCGAGGCCAGTACCTGCACCAGCGGATTGCTACGCAGCCCCGGCAGGGCCAGCAGCACGAAGGGCAGGATCAATCCGCCGAAGAACTCCAGCTGGAACAGATGCGAATTCATCATGTTGGCGTAGACTACCTGATGGGCGTCCAGGTTGCTCCACAAACCGGTCACCACGCGCCCGATGGTGGTCAGAATGTACAGCGCCAGCACCACCAGCAGCACATTGGGCAGGGTGGAACTCATCAGCTGACGGGTGGAGGCCGGCATCTTGTCCCGATTCAGGTCATGGGCCAGATGGGTCAGCAGGATTACCAACGCCAGCCCGACCACCAGCGCTCCGGCCAGAAAGTACAGCGGCAAGGTGGCTCCGAACCAGAACGGGCGCATGCCCATCATGCCGTAGACCAGACCCTGGGTGCCCAGGGCGCCCAGGGCGGCGATCAGCAGCACGATTTCCAGCGGCCGGCTGGCCGAGCTGTCGGCGGGGGTGGTGCGCAGTTTCAGCAGCATCAGCACCAGGGGCACGATGAACAGCAGCCAGAAAAAGCCCATCCAGTACAGCGGCGAGCGGAACTGGAAATTGAGCGGGATGGCGTACAGCGCCCGGAACGGGTGGCCCAGTTCCAGAAACAGCGCCAGCAGACCGCCGACCGACAACCCCAGGGCCAGGGTCAGACAGCGCCGGTAAATGGGGCCGAAGCCCGGAATCCCGAACATCGCGCCGACGGTGGCGACGATGGCCACCCCGAACGAGGTCAGGGCCAGATAGGCATAGGTGACCACCGGCAGACCCCACATCATCTCGGTGCCGGTATTGAGCACCGCGTGGCCGACGGTAAACATCTCGCGTAGGCCGTAGGCGCCCACCAGCAGGCCGACGATGGCCAACGGCAGCAGCAGCAGGGAGACGATCGGCGTGCCGCCGTTGGCGCTCCCGGTTTCGACTTGTGCACTCATGGTCCGATCTCCTCAACTCTCGCGCTTGCCATCACCGAAGGCCGGCACGCTGCCGCCGTCACCGGTGAGGTAATAGACCTGCGGTTTGTTGCCAGTGTGATCCAGCAGCCGCACCCCGCGCTTGTCGGCGATCAACTGGTTGACCTTGCTGTCCGGGTTGTCCAGATCGCCAAAGTAGCGAGCCTTGGGCGCGCAGGTGCGCACGCAGGCCGGAGTGTACTCCTTGGTTTCCGGGTCGTCCTCGTCCAGATCGGCTACCCCTTCCGGCGCCTTGCTGATCTTGTGGTAGCAGAACGTGCACTTGGACACCACGCCCCTGGGCTGGATACCGATACCCTTTTGCCAGTCGGATTCCGGGTTCTGGTACGGCGGACTCCATTGCTGGCCGCCTTCGCCCGGAAACATCGCTTTGAGGTTCGGCTCCAGCAGCGGCTTTTCGTCGGTGAAGAAGCGCACTCCGTAGGGACAGGCGATCATGCAGTATTTGCAGCCTATGCACTTGTCCCAGTCGATCAGCACCACGCCGTCTTCGGTCTTGTAGGTCGCCTTGGTCGGGCAGACATGCACGCAGGACGGTTCCTCGCACTGCATGCACGGTCGGGGCAGCCACTTGATCGAGGTATTGGGATACTGCCCCTCGTGGTAATACAGCACATCCTGCCAGGCCTCGCCCGGCAGGGTGTTGTTCTCCATGGCGCAAGCCGTGGTGCAGGCTTGGCAGCCGGTGCACTTTTCCAGGTCGATAACCATTCCCCATTTCATGATTCATTTCCTCCGTCAGTGCTCAGGCCCGTTCCACGGAAACCTTGGTGGTGTAGTAGCTGCACAGACCGGAAATGCGGTCCGAGCGGTTCACGGTGATTTCGCCGCCGTGGCCGGTGCGCTGGGCGACCTGCTCGGCCCAGCGACCCTGGGCCCAGTGGCCATGCTCCATGGGCATGACCACGGTATCCGGCCGCACGCCCTCGAAATAGCGGCAGTGGCCCTCGA
>CAYMHN010000296.1:0-5091 GCA_964390235.1 uncultured Candidatus Competibacteraceae bacterium | reverse complement strand
TGCAGCTGGGTCGCTTCGAAACAGCCATCGCGGATTTCGGACAACTGCTGGAACGTTACCCGGAGACCCGTCAGGCCAAGGCCGGTATCGCCCTCGCGCACATCAACATGGGCAACCATGCCGGGGCGTTGCCACTGCTCGACGAACTCCTCGAACAGTCACCCGACCCGGGGGCGTTTTTCGGTCGCGCGGCGGCCCACCATGCGCTGGGCAACCCGGCGCAGGCCCTGGCCGACATCGACCGGGCCATCCGCTTGCAGCCCGGCAACCCGACGTTCATCAACCTGCGCCGACAGATCCTTGAGGCACCGGAATGAACCGTCGCGGATACCGGCTCGGCTGGCGGCAGCTACCGCTCGCCCTGGTACTGGTGATGCTCGCCTCCGGACTTGTCGCTTGGGCGTGCACGGGACCGAACCATCAGGAGATACTGAATGCCGTGCACGTGCTGCACGCCGCCCTGACGGCGCGGCCCTGGATCAGCGGTACGGGTCTTGCACTCGGTTTCGCCGTGGCGGTCGGGATCGGGCTTCCGGGTGGCGCGGCTCTGGTCCTGGTCACGGGCTATCTGTTCGGTATCGGGGCTGGCCTGCTGATCAGCCTGATTGGCTGCCTGGCAGGCGCCATACTGACACTGGTCCTGGTTCGCCTGGCCGGTTGGCGGCTCGGCGAACGCACCCCGTTGCTTGCGTGGAGCCGGGCCAATCCTTTTCTGGTCCTTGCCTGCCTGCGAGCGCTACCGATTTTCCCCTTCACCCTGGTCAGCGTGGCTGGCAGCATGTTGCGCCTGGGTTTTGTGGATTACTGCCTGGCCACCCTGCTCGGTAGTCTGCCACCTCTGATCGTCCTGATCATGATCGGCCACCGCTTCGCGGTGCATGTCAACGGACCGGGCACGCCGAGCATGGACGCGTTCATCAAGGACCCCGGCCTCTGGGTTCCCGCCGCGGTGCTCGGTCTTCTGCTGCTGTTATCCTGGCTATTCAGGAACCGTCTCCGCTCTCGGGCCTGAGCCGGAAGACCCTGAGCGTCGGATCCTCGTACCAGGCGGGGCCAAAGCGCGCGCGCAGGATCTCGATGCAGCGGTCCAGGTCGGGAATCCCGGACGCACCATCCGGATGGCTGCGATGCATGACCAGAAAGTCCGCTCTTGGAGCTTCCGCTTGCAACGACGCCAAATGCACGAAATGCTGCATCCGCAGACCGAGGTCCGGCTCCAGCGGAAACTCCCCGTACCGTCCCCGGGCGCACAGGCCGTCGAGAAACCCGATCATCACCCGCTGGCGATGGATTTCCTGAAAGAAATGCAGCCGGTTGAAGTGCCACTCCATATGCCAGGGTGCCTCGATGAGCGTGTAGCGCAGCGGTGTCGCGCCCAGTCGATGGTAGAAATCCGGGACATAAGCCGGCCCCAGATGGCGGTTGTAGATGTTGCGCGACGCCTGGTAGTCGAACTGGTAACTCATGTGCCCGGTGAACTGGTTCGGCGCCGGCAGGAGCGCCGGGAGTGGCCCAAGCAGGAAAAACACCACGAGCACGCCTGCCAGGCCCACGCATCGCAGCGACCCGAACAGCCGGGTTACCGTGGACAGACCGATCGCGACGAACGCCGAGAAAATCAGCAACACCGGTAGATTGTAGCGGGTATACACCAGCGCATGGTGAATCCACGCAGCACTGCTCAGCGCGATCACCACCAGGGGCAGCAAGGCCACCCACAGCCAGTAGGCAGCCGCGGCGCGATCTCTGTTCCAGAATACCCGAACGCCCACCACCCCCAGCAGCACCCACAGCCCCGCCAGCCAGCCATGCCCGGTTCCAGCCAGCAGCTCCACCGATCGCGCAAGCGTTGCAAGTTGCAGCCCATGTTCTCCCGTCTTGCCCGCCAGCGCCTGCCAGTCCGTTGCCAGCGGTGGGCCAAGCAGCAACAGCAGCGGCAGCAGAGTGAACAAGCCCAGCCCCGAAATAGCCCATATCCCGCCTGGAGACCGATGACGCACCGCGACCCACGACTGGCCTGCGGCGACGAACAGAAAGCCGGCGCCGGTGAAGGCCAGCGTTACGGGATGCAACCAGGCCGCCATGGCCGTGCATGAGACATAAAGCACCGCCCGCCGGATGCGCGGCTCCCGCCACCAGTGCAGCAACGCCCACAATGCGATGAACGTCAGCAGTATCGTCAACGCATAAGGTCGGGCGGTGCGACTGTAGTAGACAGCCAGCGGGGATATCGCGAGCAGCGCGGCCATGCACAGCCGCTCCATCGGCTCGAGATGAGTGCGCAGCAGCCAGGGCACCAGTACCACGGTCGCCAGGCCGGCAAGCAGCAAGGGCAAGCGCATGCCCCACTCGCTCAGACCGACCGTCTCCGCAAGCAGGCCGTAATACAAGGTCAACGGAATACTGTGATCGGCGTGCCCGAAATGCCGCAAGATATGCCACGCATCATGGTGCAGCAGGGCATTCAAGGCATGCCATTCGTCATCGGCCAGAATCTGATCCGGCCATTGCCAGACCCGCAGAAATACGCCCACCGCCACCACGGCACCCGCTATCAGTATCCGGGTCAGGCGGGATGACACTGCCGGAGCCATGGGGTTCAGTCGCGGTCGCTTCCCGGATTCAGGTACCGGCGATGCCGGATCAGCCCGATACGATGCAGCAGATGCGCAGCGGAAACGCCCAGCACACCGAAACCGTAGCGAACCCCGGGGCCGAACCGGATCGACGAGGCCTCGTCGAAATACCGCGTCGGACAGGTGATCTCGCCGATGGGGAAGCCCCGCATGATCACTTGGGACAGCAGTTCATTGTCAAAGATGAACCCTTCCGAGTTGTCCGAGAACGGGATGGCTCTGAGAACCTCGGCGGAGAAGGCGCGGTACCCCGTGTGGTATTCCGACAACTTCGCCCCGGTGCACAAGTTCTGAAAAAAGGTCAGGCCGCGGTTGGCCACGTATTTGTACAGTGGCATCCCTCCCGCCAAGGCTCCGTTGCCCAGAATGCGGGAACCCAGCACGACGGGATAGAGTCCCGAGGCGATCAAGTGGATCATGGCCGGTATCAGCCGGGGTGTGTACTGATAATCGGGATGGAGCATGATCACGATATCGGCGCCGTCCTCCAGGGCCGCTGCGTAGCAGGTCTTCTGATTGCCACCCTAGCCGCGATTCCGATCATGTTCCAGAACGCGCTCTATGCCCAGGGTCGCCGCGAGCCGTGCGGTGTCGTCCTGGCTGGCGTCGTCCACCAGTATCACCCGGTCCACCAGGGGCCGCGGCACTTCGGCCAGGGTCCGCCGCAAGGTTCGGGCGGCATTGTAAGCCGGCATGACGATCACGACGCGCCGTCCGTCGATCATGAGTTCGATTTCCGGGAAGCAGCCCAGCGTATGGCTCGCCTTTCCACCAGCATCCAGGACAGGCCCGCCAGAACCAGTGTTACCGCCACGCTCGTGGCGGTCAACCAGGGAAACCGATACCCTTCCATCGTACCGATCCGGGTCTGCTCGAGCACCCACTTCTGCACCGGATAGTGCCACAAGTAAACCCCGTAGCTCACCACCCCTAGTCCCTGGAAAGCGCGATTGCCCAGCACCGCATTCACGAAACTCAGGCGGGCTGCCGCCGCCAGCACCACGAGCAGCACGGCCAGGCTGAACAGCGGGGTCCAGATGAAAAAGATCGGAGCAACCGACCAGTAACTCGAATAATCCCTGTGCATCCACCGAAAGAGCGCATACACCAACAGCAGGGCGAGAGGCAGCAGTCCACCGAGCAGCCAACGAAATCGCCGGCCATCGCCCCCGCCCTCGCCGAGCCTGACGTGCAATAGGGCGCCGAACATGCCCAAGGCAAACGAATCGAGCGCGCCGGGAAGCTGATACGCCCAGAGCACTACCGGGTCCGCCTTGAGTACGCCTACCACGAACCAGCGCCAGCTCACCATCACCAGCAGTGAAAGCGCCAGCAACAGCCAGCGCCCGTTCCATGCGAGCAATATGCTCAACACGGGCAATGCCAGATAAAAGGACAGTTCGATCGGCAGCGTCCACCAGACACCGTTGAGTGGAGAGCTTCCCACGCCGAACGGGGGCGGTACGAACAGCATCGCCAAATACCGTGGAATGTCCTCCACGGCGATGAGCAGTTGCCGTTGCACCCACCAGCCCAGACCCAGCAGCACGGCAAGCTGAAGGTAGAAGGCCGGATAGACGCGCATGGCGCGCCGCAGGAAGTAGGCGCCGATGCCAGGTTGCGGCCCCATGCCCGCCCGCCAGCGCGCAAAAGGGAGGGACAAGAGAAAGCCGGAAAGGACGAAAAAAATCTGCACCCCGGCCCAACCCAGGGAAAAGAAGGGCGTCAGGTCAAAATCCATTCCGGCCAGTTCGAACGCGATTCTGCGGGGTTCGGAGAATACCCATGCGTGATACAGCAACACCCAGAGCGCGGCAAACCCCCGCAGACCGGTCAGCGCGGGCATGGGGTCGATGGAATCGGATCGTCCCGATCAGACATTCTGACGCCGGGCACGATTCATGTCAGACTCTCACCCGCCGCATCTCCGGATCGTACAGCGGCCGCAGGTGAATCTCGCAAGGTACCCGTTCGGTGGCCACTTCCAGTTCGTAGCGGCCGGACAGCAGATACTCGCGATCCACGCCCTCGGGCTTGCGCACATAGCCGTAGCCGATATTGCGCTCCACCGTGTAGCCCCAGCCGGCGCTGGCCAGCCAGCCAACCCGCTGGCCGTCGCGATAAATCGTCCCGGCCCAGCAGCACCACCTCCGGGTCGGTCACGCTGAAACCGGTCAGGCGCTTGCGCAACGGCGCCGCGCGCTGGGCCAGCAGCGCCGCGCGGCCCAGGAAGGGGATATCCCGATCCAACTTGACCGCCCAGCCCAGACCGGCCTCCAGCGGGGTATGGTCGGGGCCGATGTCGGCGCCCCAGGCGCGGTAGCCCTTTTCCAGCCGCAGGCTCTCGATGGCCCGGTAACCCGCGTCGGCCAGTCCTAGGTCGGTCCCGGCCTCGGTCAGCGCCTGATACACGCCCGGCGCGAACTCGGTCGGGACGTGCAGCTCCCAGCCCAGT
>CAYMHN010000295.1:0-5107 GCA_964390235.1 uncultured Candidatus Competibacteraceae bacterium | reverse complement strand
TCACCGGCAACGTGCTGCGCGATTACCTGACCGACCTGTTCCCGATCATGGAGCTGGGCACCAGCGCCAAGATGCTGTCGATCGTGCCGCTGATGGCCGGGGGCGGCCTGTACGAGACCGGCGCCGGGGGCTCGGCGCCCAAGCATGTCCAGCAGCTGGTGCAGGAAAACCACCTGCGCTGGGATTCGCTGGGCGAGTTCCTGGCCCTGGCGGTGTCACTGGAAGACCTGGGCATCAAGGCCGGCAACCGCAAGGCCAAGATCCTGGCCAAGACCCTGGACGAGGCCACCGGCAAGCTGCTCGACAATGACAAGACCCCGTCGCGTCGCACCGGCGAACTCGACAACCGCGGCAGCCAGTTCTACCTGGCCATGTACTGGGCGCAGGCGCTGGCCGAGCAGACCGAAGACGCCGAGTTGCAGGCTCGCTTCGCTCCGTTGGCGAAGGCGCTGACCGACAACGCGCAGAAGATCGTCGAGGAGCTTGCGGCTGTGCAGGGCCAGCCGGCCGACATTGGCGGCTACTACCTTGCCGATGCCGCAAAGTGCAAGGCGGTGATGCGTCCGAGCCCGACGCTGAATGCCACGTTGAGAGCCGCGCGGTCAACGCCTGACAGTGGCGGTGATCGATGAACCTCTGTCACCGATGCCGGGGTTCGTGCCAGGCGCTGATCCAAGTCGAACTTGGCCGGTGTGATGAGAGGGCGTTGTAGTGTTAGTGCTCGGCGCGTAACGGCCGGTTGAGCAGGTTCTCCACCGCCTGGCGCGGGTCCAGGCCACGGTGCAGCACGGCTTCGACCTGGGCGCAGATCGGCAGTTCCAGCCGCAGTCGGTTGGCCAGGCGCATGATTTCGACCACCGCATGGCAGCCTTCGACTACCTGGCCGATCCGGGCGTGGGCTTGCTCCGCCGACTGACCGCCCCCGATGGCCAGGCCGAAACGCCGGTTGCGGGACTGGTCGTCGGTGCAGGTCAGCACCAGATCGCCGACTCCGGTCAGACCCATGAAGGTTTCGCGCTGGCCGCCGAGCGCCTCGCCCAGGCGCATCATCTCGGCCAGTCCACGGGTGATCACGGCGGCCCGGGCGTTGGCGCCGCAGCCCAGACCGTCGGCGATGCCGGTGGCGATGGCCAGCACGTTCTTCACCGCTCCGCCCAGTTCCACGCCGATCAGATCGCGGCTGGTATAGGCGCGCATGGCACCTTCATGGAGCAGATGGGCGAGCTGCTCGACAAAGTCATCGGGTCGGCCCGCCACGGTAACCGCGGTCGGGAGCCCCAGTGCGACCTCGCGGGCGAAGCTGGGTCCGGAGATCACCGCCAGTGGGCGTTCGGGCCCCAGCTGCTCGGCGGCCACCGCATGCAGCAGACGTCCGCTGCCCGGTTCCAGGCCCTTGGTGGCCCAAGCCAGTCCCTGATGGGCGGACAGCAGGGGACGCAGGCGGGACAGGGTTGCGGCGAAGGCCTGGCTCGGGACCACCACCAGCACGGACGAAGACTGTTCCAGCGCATTGTCCAGCTCGGCAAGCGGTTGCAAGGACGGGGGAAATTCCACATCCGGCAGGTAACGCTGGTTGCAACGCTGCGCGATCAGCCGGCCGATATGCTCGGGGTCATGACCCCACAGCCTGACCGCATGGCCGCTACGGGCCAGATGCAAAGCCAGCGCCGTGCCCCAGGAGCCGGCACCGATGACGGCGACGGCACTCATGATTCAGTGCTGGGTATTCTGGTCCGCGCTGGCCGAGACGTCAGTGGAGTTCTGGCCCTCCGTCGCCGGTTGCTGGCGCAGCTGCTGGACGCGCTGGGCGTAGAGCGCCTCGAAGTTGACCGGAGCCAGCGTCAGAGGCGGGAAACCGGCTTTCAACAGCAGCGAATCGATGGTCTCGCGGGCATAAGGGAACAGCGTATTGGGGCAGTAGGCGCCGAGCATCGGGCCGAGCTGCTGGTCGGTGAAGTTTTCGACGGCGAACAGGCCAGCCTGCTGCATCTCGATCAGAAACGCCGTGGTGTCGCCCTGCTTGGCGGTGACGGTCAGGGTCAGCACCACCTCGTGCAGGGTTTCGCCCAGTCGCTTGCTGTTGGTCTGCAACTGCAGATTGACTTCCGGTTTCCAGGCCTGCTGCTGGAACATCTGGGGTGAATTCGGGGTTTCCAGAGAGATGTCCTTGACGTAGATCCGCTGGATTTGAAAGCGTTGTTGCTTGGCTTCCTCGCTCATGATTTCAGTCTCGCAAAAGGTTTCGGGGGAGTATTCAGGATGCCTGCCCGGACGGGTTCAGCAGCTGATCGAGACGGCCGCTGCGATCCAGCGCGCTGAGATCTTCGAAGCCGCCGATGGGGGTATCGTCGATGAAGATCTGCGGCACCGTGTGGCGCCCGCCACGGTCCTGCATCTGGCGTCGCAGCTGCGGGTCGCGGTCGACATCGTGTACCGTATAGTCGATGTGCTTCTTGTCCAGCAAGGCGCGTGCCCAGCGACAGAAGGCACAGAAGGACGAGGCATAGATTTCGATCCGGGGCATGGCGACGGGCTTTCTTGAGCCGATTATTTCTTGGTGACGGGCAGGCTGGCCTGTTGCCAGGCGTGTAATCCGCCGCGCAGCGCATGTACCGTCTCGAAGCCGGCCTTTTTCAGCTTGGCGCCGGCGCTGCTGGCGCGGGTGTCGGTCTGGCAGTAGACAATGACGGGGCGTTCCTTGAACTTGTTCAGTTCCTTGATGCGTTGCTCCAGTTCCCGGAACGGGATATGCCGCGCATCGGGCAAATGCCCGGCCTTGTATTGCGCGGTGTCGCGGATATCGATTACCACGGCATCCTCATGGTTGATGAGCTGTAGGGCCCGGGCGGCATTGATGGCACTGATGCCGCGCACCTTGCTCAGTATCTCGCCGCCCACCAGCATGCCGAGTATGGCGAACAGCGCCAGGAACAGATACCAGTGGCGCATCGCGAAATCGAAGAATTCCATACGGCTTGTTTCGACCTTAGGGTTCCGGGGTTGGTGATCCGGCAGCCCGGATCATCTCAAAGCCGATAATCATAACATGCTATTCCGATCATATGGAGAGCACGGAAACCGGTCACGCCGTTCACGGCCTGGCGAGGCCGAGATTGCGGCAGATTGCCAGCGTCGGCGTGGCCTGGTTCATGGTGTAGAAGTGCAGTCCCGGTGCGCCCTGTTCCAGCAGCCGCTGGCACAGCGCGCTGACCACCTCGACGCCGAAGGCGCGCAGGCTGTCGAGATCGTCGCCGAAGGCTTCCAGCCGCAAGCGCAGCCAGCGCGGGATCTCGGCCCCGCACAGGCTGGAGAAGCGCTGTAGCTGCTTGTAATTGGTGACCGGCATGATGCCTGGCACGATGGGGATGTCGATGCCGACCCGCCGGCAGCGGTCGCGGAAGTCGAAATAGGCGTCCGGATTGTAGAAATACTGGGTCACGGCGCCATCGGCGCCGGCCTCGACCTTGCGCTGGAAGTTCTCCAGATCCCGCTCCGGACTGTCGGCCTGGGGGTGCACCTCCGGATAGGCGGCGACCTCGATGTGGAAATGCTCGCCCTGGGTTTCCCGGATGAACGTCACCAGTTCGTTGGCGCAGCGCAGTTCGCCGGCCGTGGTCATGCCCGAGGGCAGGTCGCCGCGCAGCGCCACGATCCGGGCCAGGCCGTGCTCGCGGTAATGATCCAGGATATGCCGCACGCTCTCCCGGGTCGAGGCGATGCAAGTCAGGTGCGGTGCCACCGGCACGGTGGCCTGATGCAACTCGAACACGGCCTGGAAGGTACGGTTGCGGGTGCTGCCGCCAGCGCCGAAGGTGACCGAGCAGTAGTCCAGGTCCAGCCGCTCGATCAGCCGAGCGTGCACTCGACGCAGCCGGGCCGCCGCCTCGTCGTCGTTGGGCGGGAAGAATTCGCAGCTGATCGCCGGGGAGGTGCTGGCCATGCGTGTGTCTGTCGTGGTTGGCATCAGCCTCATTATCCAGGACTTCGGATAATGAGGCTAATGCAAGTTATTGCTGTTGAACATGAGTGAGATTCAAGTATCGAGCCTGTCGACAGTCCCTCGAGAACGGCCTATATTAGTCATCTGAAATGACTAATCTGACAAGAGTTCATGTCATGCCACAATTCAATATCGCCGAAGCGAAGGCTCGTTTCTCGGAACTGGTACAGAAGGCCATGCTGGGAGAGGAAGTCATCATCGCCAAGGACAACAAGCCGGTGCTCAGACTGACACCCTTGGAACGTCCCCTGCAGCGCCGCCAACCCGGCACCGGGAAAGGGCAGATCCTCTACATTGCGCCCGATTTCGACGAGACACCGGATGATTTCGAGGATTATCGCTGATGCGTGTCCTGATCGACACGCATGTTTTCCTGTGGTGGGTCGAAGGTAATCGGGCGCTGCCAGCCAAGGCGAACGAAGTGCTCTCCATACCCGAAAACGATTGTCTGCTCAGCATGGTCAGCGTCTGGGAGCTGACTATCAAGGCGGAGTTGGGCAAGTTGCGATTGGCGCTGCCGGTATCGCGGTACATCACGGAGCATGTGGCGGCGAACGGCTTCCGGTTGCTGGGGATCGAACTGCGGCATATTGCCGGTCTGGAGGGGCTGGTGTTTCATCATCGCGATCCCTTCGACCGCCTGCTCATAGCGCAGGCGTTGGCCGAGAATCTACCTGTCATCACTGCCGATCCGATATTCGACGCTTACGGGGTCAGTCGGATTCGGGCGTGACAACACACCCGATCAACGCCACCCGCAAGCGCTGGACATACGTGGCTGCCCGCCGTACTGGTGATCAGTACCGATACTCCTGCGCCTTGAACGGCCCGTCGGCGCCCACCCCGATGTACTCGGCCTGCGGCTGGCTGAGCCGGGTCAGCCTGGCGCCTAGCTTGTCCAGATGCAGCGCGGCGACCTTCTCGTCCAGGTGCTTGGGCAGCACGTAGACCTGGTTTTGGTACCGGTCATGATGGCTCCACAACTCGATCTGGGCCAGCACCTGGTTGGTGAACGAGGCGCTCATCACGAAGCTCGGGTGGCCGGTGGCGCAGCCCAGATTGACCAGCCGACCCTCGGCCAGCAGGATCAGCTTCTTGCCGTCGGGG
>CAYMHN010000294.1:2072-5112 GCA_964390235.1 uncultured Candidatus Competibacteraceae bacterium | reverse complement strand
CGACCCATGCGCAGCAAGGAGGAAGCCAACGATTACCGCTACTTCCCCGACCCCGATCTGTTGCCGGTGGTGGTGGATCAGGCGTATCTGGATGCGCTGCGCGAGCAGCTCCCGGAACTGCCCGCCGCCAAGCGCGACCGCTTCGAGGCCGACTACGGTCTATCCGCCGACGATGCCCGCCAGCTGACCGACAGCCGCGAACTGGCCGATTATTTCGAGTCGGTGACGGCCGCCCTGGGCCTGGCGCAAGCCAAGCTGGCGGCCAACTGGATCACCGGGGAACTGGCGGCGGCCCTCAACCGCCACGACCTGGACATCGCACGGGCTCCGGTCGATCCGCCGCGACTGGCCGGACTGCTGCGGCGCATCCAGGACGGCACCATTTCCGGGAAGATTGCCAAGGACATCTTCAACCTGCTGTGGAGCGATCCCACGCTGGACGCCGACGGCGTGATCGAGCAACGCGGTCTGCGACAGATTTCCGATACGGCGGCGATCGAAGCCGCCATCGACGGGATTCTGCAAGCCCATCCGGAGCAGGTCGAACAGTTCCGCGCTGGCAAGGCCAAGGTCAAGGGCTTTTTCGTCGGTCAGGTGATGAAACTTTTCAAGGGTCAGGCCAATCCCCAGCAGGTCGATCAACTACTGGAACGCAAACTGCGTGATAACCCATGACTGATAGCCCGAGCGGAGCGGGCTTTTGCGGATCATGAGCCCGCTGATCACTCTGTTCTGGGACATCTGCCTGCTGCGCCGCGGCCCGCAGGAGGTGCCGGCCTCCCTGGTGTTGCTCAAGCTCAGTCTGCTGGCCTATGCCGCCACCGGCCTGCTGAGCCTGAGCCTGGGCCTGAGCCAGGTCGGTGCCAGCCGGATCGTACTGCTCACCCTGGCCGATGTCGCCCTGCTGGCCGGCCTGAGCTACGCCGTGCTGCACACCCTGGGACTGGTACCCAGGTACTTGCAGACCCTGACCGCCCTGGCCGGTGCCGGTACTCTGCTGCAACTGATCGGGCTGCCCCTGGGACTCTGGTATCAACGGGAACTGGCCGCCAACGGGGCCGCCGATCTGCCCGCGCTGCTGTGGCTGGTGCTGCTGCTGTGGAGCATCAGCATCACCGCGCATATCCTGCGCCATGCGTTTTCCGTATCCTTTGGTATCGGTCTGCTGTACGCGGTCGGTTACCTGGTGACCTCCTGGACCGTGGCCGACTGGCTGCTGCCGACAACCGGCTGATATGCATATCCATATCCTCGGTATCTGTGGCACTTTCATGGCCGGACTGGCACTGCTGGCGCGCGAGACCGGCCACACCGTCAGCGGGTCCGACGCCAATGTCTACCCTCCCATGAGCACCCAACTGGCGTGGGCCGGCATCGCGGTGCGGGAAGGTTATCTCCCCGAGCACCTGCGGCCCCCGCCCGATCTGGTAGTGGTCGGCAATGCCATGATCCGGGGCAATCCGGCTGTAGAATATCTGCTGAACTCGACCATTCCATTCACTTCCGGTCCGCAATGGCTAGCCGAACAGATATTGCCGGGACGCTGGGTGCTGGCCGTTGCCGGTACCCATGGCAAGACCACGACCAGCGCCATGCTGGCCTGGATACTGGAATGCAACGGCTTGCAACCCGGCTTTCTGATCGGTGGTTTGCCAGTGGACTTCGAGGTCTCGGCCCGACTCGGCCAGGGGCTGCCCTTCGTGGTCGAGGCGGACGAATACGACAGCGCGTTCTTCGACAAGCGAGCCAAGTTCGTGCATTATCGGCCCCGCACCCTGGTGCTGAACAATCTCGAATACGATCATGCCGATATCTACCCCGACCTGGCGGCGATTCAGCGCCAGTTCCATCACCTGGTGCGGATCGTGCCCGGTCAGGGTCTGATCGTGAGCAACGGCGCCGATCCCGCCCTGGAAGCCGTGCTGGCCATGGGCTGCTGGACCCCGTTGCAGCGCTTCGAGGGCGCCGACTGGCAGGCCCTGGATAGCGCCGCCGATGGCAGCGCGTTCACGGTCTGTCACGCTGGCCGGCCACTGGGTCGAGTCCAGTGGAACCAGCTCGGCCGACACAATGTCAGCAATGCGCTGGCCGCCATCGCCGCCGCCCATCACGCGGGTGTACCCGCTGTCAACGCCAGCGCCGCTCTGGCGGATTTTCGTGGCGTCAAACGCCGCCTGGAGCAATTCGGCAGCGCGGCCGGCGTTACCCTGTATGACGATTTTGCCCATCACCCGACCGCGGTGGCGACCACCTTGGCCGGCCTGCGCGCTCGCGTCGGTACGGCACGCATCTTCGCGGTGCTGGAGCCGCGCTCCAACAGCATGCGCCTGGGGGTGTTCCGGGACCGGCTGGGACCAGCGCTGGAGGAAGCCGACGCCGTGTTGCTGTATCAGCCCGCCGGGCTGGACTGGAACCTGGCGGCCGTGGCCGACGCCTGCCGGGGCCGCATATTCGATTCCGTCGAGGCCGTGATCGCAGCCTTGCTGGCGCAGCTGCGCGGCGGCGACCAGGTGCTGATCATGAGCAACGGTGGTTTCGATGGCCTGCACCACCAGCTGCTGGCCGCCTTGCAGGCCCGTGACGCCGCGAACCCGGAGGGTGGTCCGGCAGTCCGAAGTGGGTAGTTTCGCGACTTCCGCGTCCCGAGTCAGGCTCTCATGACGACCATCGAATTGCCGCTGTTCCCGCTCAACACGGTGCTGTTCCCGGGCGGCGTCCTGCCATTGCGGATCTTCGAGCCGCGTTACCTGGACATGGTCAGCCGCTGTCTCAAAACCGATTCCGGCTTTGCGGTGATGACGATCCGGGAAGGTCGGGAGGCCGGGCAGCCCGCCGAATCCCATCCCCTGGGCACCTTGGCCTATATCGTCGATTTCGATCAGCTGGAGGACGGCGCCCTGGGCATCACCTGCCGCGCCGGCGAGCGGGTGGACTGCCTGGATCACAGGGTGGACGACAACCGCTTGATCATCGGCACGGTAGACCTGCAAACCGCCGAGTACAGCCCACCCACCGATGGTCGGCACACTCCGCGGATCCA
>CAYMHN010000294.1:0-2062 GCA_964390235.1 uncultured Candidatus Competibacteraceae bacterium | reverse complement strand
CCACCAGAAAAGTGCGCGAGTTGCTGGCACGCGATGAGGTTGAAGCGTACCGGCGTTGGCTGAACGAGGACTGGACCAGCACCCGCTGGCTGGGTTTCAGAATCGCCGAACTGCTGCCCTTGCCGATACCGGTCAAATACCATCTGCTGGAATTGCGTGATGCCGAACGACGCCTGAGCCTGCTGGAAACCATTCTGCGCGATAATCGCTTGCTGTAAAGCGTTTCAGCTACTATTTTTAGATTACTTGAGCCATCCCGGCACCGAGGAGCAAATAGCCATGCCACGATCGATACTTGCCGTCTTCGCCAGCATCCTGTGCCTGTCCGCGACCCTGGCGCAGGCCGCCGACCCCGAGGAATTGATCAAATACCGTCAGAATGTCATGAAAACCCAGGGCGCTCATATGAGCGCGATCGCCGCGATCTTGCGCAATCAGGTCGATTACGGTGCTCATTTGGGCTCCCATGCCGACGGACTCGCCGCCACCGCCCTGTTGGTCGAGGATATCTTCCCCGAGGACTCGGCTTCCGGAGAGACCGACGCCTTGCCCAAGATCTGGGAGGAGACGGAACAATTCGCCGCCGCCGTGGAGCGCCTGAACACAGCCACTAGTGCGTTCCGCGAGGCAGTCGCCGATGGTGGCGACGTCGGCGCCGCGTTCCGTGACCTGGGTGGCGCGTGCCGAAACTGTCACGACGAGTTTCGCGTCCAGCGATGAGGCGAGTCACCGCACTGCGGTCGGTCGCCACGCTTGCGGCGCTCACCGCCGGCGTTGCCGCGGCGGAAGAGGACCCTCTCGAACGGGGGCGCTATCTACTGCACGCCGGTGGTTGCATCACCTGCCATACCCCGGAAAACCACGACGGCGACAATGCGCTGGTGGGTGGCCGGGCCATGGAAACCCCGTTCGGCACCTTCTATACCCCCAACATCACCCCCGATCCGGAAACCGGCATCGGCGCCTGGTCGGATGCCGACTTCATCCGGGCTTTCCGAGACGGGATCAGCCCTGACGGGAGTCACTACTTTCCGACCTTCCCCTATACCTCTTACACCGGCATCACGGATCAGGACCTGCTCGATCTGAAAGCCTATCTGTTCAGCCTGGATCCCGTTCACCGGCCCAATCAGGAACACGATCTGCACTGGTTCGTGTTCCGCGTCGGCATGGGATTCTGGAAATGGCTGAACTTCGAACCGGGCGCGTTCGAGCCCGACCCCGAGCAGCCCGAACAGTGGAATCGGGGCGCTTATCTGGTCCGCCATCTGGGTCATTGCGGTGAATGCCATACCCCGCGCAGCTGGACCGGCGGGCTGGATCTCGATTACTGGCTGGCGGGTAATCCGGATGGCCCCGAAGCAAGCCGGGTGCCGAATATCACACCGCATGAAAGTGGTATCGGCAACTGGTCGATCAGCGACATTACCTTCATGCTGGAACTGGGCATGCTGCCGGACGGCGATTTTGTCGGTGGCTCCATGGGGGCGGTGATCGAGGACAATACCAGCAAACTGACCGAGGAGGACCGCCAGGCGATCGCGGTTTATCTCAAGTCGCTGCCCGCCCTGCCCAGCGAAGCCGAGTAACCCTCACTCGCAGTCCCAGGCGAGCAGCACCTCTTCCAGCTCGCCGAGACTGCGAATTTCGGCATCCGGCCGGCAGCGGTCCCCGGCCCAGGGTCTGGCCGCCCGGTTGAACCACACGGTACGCATGCCCACCGCAGCGGCGCCCGCCACGTCGAGTTCGGGATCATCTCCGATATGCACCACCCGCTTCGGCTCCAGACCCAACATCCGGCAAGGGGACAGAAACATCGCCGGTTCCGGCTTGGCCAGACCGGAGCTTTCCGGATTGAGGGCCAGTTCGAACAGGTGAGCGATACCGATCAGTCCGAGGTCGGCATTGCCATTACTGAGCGCGAACAGCGTGTAGCGCGTCCGCAGCCGGCTCAGTACCGGCAGGGTATCGGGGTACAGCTCGACCTGGTTGCGCGCCTGCTGGAAAACCTGAAACGCCCGGTGCTCGCAAAACTCCTCGACGATGCCGGCCCGCTCGGCGG
>CAYMHN010000293.1:0-5125 GCA_964390235.1 uncultured Candidatus Competibacteraceae bacterium | reverse complement strand
CCGAGTTCCAGCAACTGTCTACGCTTGATCAGCATGGTTAGCCCTCCTGCCGGGCGGCGAACCAGGCGCCGATCAGTTCGATTTCCTCGTCGCTATAGCCCTTGGCCAGACGGTTCATCACCGTACCCTGGCTGGCGTCGGTCTTGTACTCCTGCAAGGCGGTGACGATGAACTCCTGGCTCTTGCCGCTCAGTGGCGGAATGGAACCCGGGCTATTGCCATCGGTGCCATGGCAGCCGAAACAGGAAGCCGTCAGCACGAAGGCGCGCGGATCATCCTCGGCCACGGCGGCGCTGCTGAGTAGCAGAGCCAGAAAACTGATAACAACGTAACGCATGACGTGGTTTCTCCTCATTCTCAAGTGCGTCATGATGAGTATAGTCAAATCTGGAATTCCCGCCCGGATCGCATTGGTTCGACGACACCGTCACGGATCAGGAAATCGCCGAACCGCTCGTCCGGCCCGCGTTCACTGCCGTAGCGCCGGATCAGCGGGTCCAGGGTGGCCAGGATCTCGGCCTCGTCGATGTTCTCGCGGTACGGGCGGTTGAGCCGCTGGCCGGTGTAGTCGCCGCCCAGGTACAGATTGTACTTGCCCGGCCCCTTGCCGACGAAGCCGATTTCGGCCAGATACGGTCGGGCGCAGCCGTTGGGGCAGCCAGTCATGCGCACCACGATGGGATCATCGGCCAGTCCGGCGTCCCGCATGACCGCGTCGAGCTTGCCGATCAGCTCGGGCAGATAGCGCTCGCTCTCGGCCATCGCCAGACCGCAGGTGGGCAGCGCCACGCAGGCCATGCTGGCGCGGCGCAGGGCGGACGGCGCCCACTCGCCGATCAGGCCGTACTGGCGCAGCAGCTGGTCGATGCCCCGCTTGCGGGCCGGCTTGACCCCGGCGATGATCAGGTTCTGGTTGCAGGTCAGGGCGAACTCGCCCTGGTGCACGCTGGCGATCTCGCGTAGCCCGGTCTGCAAGGGATAGTCCGGAAAGTCGGCGACCCGGCCGTTTTCCACGAACAGGGTATAGTGCCAGCGGCCGTCGGCCTCCTTGTGCCAGCCGTAGCGATCGCCGTTGGTGTCGAAGCGAAACGGGCGCGGCGCGGCCAGCGCGTAGCCCAGCCGCCGCTCGACTTCGGTCCGGAACCAGTCCAGGCCGCGATCCTCGATGGTGTACTTGAGCCGCGCATGCTTGCGGTCGGTGCGGTCGCCGTAATCGCGCTGCACGCAGACCACTTGCTCGGCCACCGCCACCACCTGCTCCGAGGTGCAAAAGCCCATGACATCGGCCAGCCGTGGAAACGTCTTCGGCTCGCCGTGGCTCATGCCCATGCCGCCACCGACGGTGACGTTGTAGCCCAGCTGTTCGCCGTCCTCGACGATGGCGACAAAGCCCAGATCGTGGGCCAGCACGTCGACATCGTTGTCCGGCGGCACCGCCAGGGCGATCTTGAACTTGCGCGGCAGATAGGTCTTGCCGTAGATCGGCTCGTCCTCGGCGGCATTGCCGGCGACCTGCTCCTGGTCCAGCCAGATCTCGTAATAGGCGCGGGTTTTCGGCAGCAGGTGCTGGCTGATCGCGCCGGCCAGTTCGTAGGTCCGGTGGTGAACCGGCGAGCGGTGCGGGTTGGCAGTGCTGATCACGTTGCGGTTGACGTCGCCGCAGGCCGCGATGCAGTCCAGCAGCGCTCGATCCAGGCCTTGCAGATGGGCTTTGAGATCGCGCTTGAGGATGCCGTGGAACTGGAAGGTCTGGCGGGTGGTGAGGCGCAGCGTGCCGTTGGCGTAGTCGCCGGCCAGCCGGTCCAGAATCAGCCACTGCTCGGGGGTGCATACCCCGCCCGGCAGCCGCACCCGAACCATGAAGCTGTACAGCGGCTCCAGTTTCTGGCGGCGGCGCTCGTTGCGCAGTTCGCGGTCGTCCTGCTGGTAGAAGCCGTGGAACTTGGTGAGCTGGGTATCCTCGTCGCTGAAGGCGCCGGTGGCGCCGTCGGCCAGGCCTTCGACCAGGGTGCCGCGCAGCTGGCGGCTGGACTGCTTGAGCTGTTCGTTGGGGTGCAGCTTGCTCATCAATCAATACACATCCCGCTGGTAGCGCTTGTCGCGCTGCAACTGGCGCAGATAGTCGGTGGCGGCCTCCTCGCCCAGCCCGCCCTGCTGGCGGACGATGTCGAACAGCGCCTGATGGACATCCGGGGCCATCCGTTCGGCATCGCCGCAAACATAGACATGGGCGCCGTCTTGCAGCCAGGCCCAGACCTCGGCGGCGTTGTCGCGCAGCCGGTGCTGGACATAGATCTTGTCGGTCTGGTCGCGCGAGAAGGCCACGTCCAGGCGGTTCAGCAGGCCGCGCTTGCGCCAGTTCAGCCAGTCGGTCTGATAGAGGAAATCGGTCAGGAAGTGCTGCTCGCCGAACAGCAGCCAGTTGCGCCCACCCGCGCCCAGGGCCTCGCGCTCGGCCAGAAAGGCGCGAAACGGCGCCACCCCGGTGCCCGGTCCGATCATGATCAGCGGCGCATCCGGGTTGGCCGGCAGCTTGAAGTTCTTGTTGGCATCGACGTAGACCGGTAGCGTGGCGCCCTCCTCCAGGCCGGCCAGATGGTTGGACGCCACCCCGAAACGGTCGCGCCCGTGGCTGGCATAGCGCACCATGCCCACGGTCAGATGCACCTCATCCGGACTGGCCTGGTGGCTGGAGGCGATGGAGTACAGCCGCGGCGGCAGCTTGCGCAGCGCACCGGCGAACTCGGCGGTCTGTAGTCCGGTGACCGGATAATCCTGCACCAGGTCGATCAGCTCGCGGCCATGGGTATACTCGCGCAGCTCGGCCTTGCGCTCCTCGGCCAGCAGAGCGCGCAGCTGGTCGCTGCCGCTGAGTTCGGCCCAGCGTTGCAACACCGGCCGGGTCAGGGTGGTGACCTCGTAGTCCTCGATCAGTGCCTGGCGCAGCGTGCCGCCGCCCAGCGACTGCTCGGGGTCGAGTTGCAGAGTGTCCAGCAGCTCATCGACATAGGTCTCGCTGTTGCGGGTCACGATACCCAGCGCGTCGCCCGGCTCGAAGCGCAGGCCCGAGTCCTCCAGCGACAGCTCGATATGCTGGGTCTGCTTGACGGAACCGCGGCCGTTGAGCCGGATAGTGTCCAGCAGGGTGGCGGGAAACGGGTTCTTCTTCGACGAGACCGGCGCCGCCGGCCGGGCGCCGGGCAGGGTCAGCACGGTCGCCGAGCGTTGCACGGTGGCGCCGAAGCGCTCCAGGGCGGTATCGATCCAGGCCGCGGCGGCGTCCTCGTAATCGACATCGCAATCGACCCGCTCCAGCAGTCGCTCGCCGCCCAGGGCTTCCAGGCGGGCGTCGAAATCCTTGCCGGTCTGGCAGAAGCGATCGTAACTGGAGTCGCCCAGGGCCAGCACCGCGTAGCGGGTACCCTTGAGCGGCGGCGCCTTGCGGCTGGCCAGCAGCTCGTGCAGTTCCAGGGCGGGATCCGGCGGATCGCCATCGCCATGGGTGCTGATCACCACCAGCAGATTGGCGGCTTTCTTCAGCTCCGGCTTGCCGAATTCGCCCATATCGGCCAGCTTTACCGCGAAACCCCGCGCCCGGGCGCGCTCGGCGGCGAGCTGCGCCACGCCCTCGCTGTTGCCGGTCTGGGAGCCGAACAGTATGGTCAGCTCGGGAGTCGATCCGGGCAGGCTGGTCGGCTCGGCCGGCGCGCTGTTGGCGGCCTTCAGCCCGGTCGCGCACAAGCCGGCCAGATAACCGCTGAGCCAGGTCATCTGGTCGGTGCCGAGGGTGCTCAGCAACTGGTTGAGCTGCTCGGCCTGGTCGGCGCTGAGCGGGCTGTTGGTATCACGAAGCAGGGTCATGGCCGTCGCTCATGGATAACATTCAAGAGCAACAGCATAATCAGCGGGGCATCAAAACAAAAATTTCAAATTTTCATTTTCTTATACGATTTTGTTTTAAGCCGTAGGGTGGTGTGGCGCCCCGGACCTGAGTACGGTGCATCAGCCGCCGGCTGGTCGGATCGAAGGCGTCGCGCCGGTGCAAAGTACTGCGGTTGTCCCACAATAGCAGGTCACCGACTCGCCACTGGTGGGCATAGCAGTACTCGGGACGCGTTGCATGCGCCCAGAGTTCGTCCAGCAAGGCCTCCGACTCGGCCAGTTCCAGCCCCGGGATATAGGCATTGCGCCGCCGCCCCGGATACAGCGTCGGCCGGCCGGTGCGCGGGTGGGCGCAGACGATGGGGTGGATCTGGCCGATGGAATGGACCGGATCGTCGCAGTCTTGCAGCCCGGCCCGCAGATAACCGCCCGAGTTGTAGGTACCGTCGTGCTTGATGGTCAACCCCGACAGCCGCCGACGCGGCGCTTCCGGCAGGCCGTCATGGGCGGCGTGCATGCCGCACAGCCAGGTATCGCCGCCTTCGGGTGGTACCTCCAGGGCGTACAGCAGCGAGGCATCGGGCGGATTCGGCAGATAGGACATGTCGGTATGCCAGACCGCCTCGCCGGCCCCCAGGCTGCCGATGGGCCGGCCATCCGGACCGCTGATGTTGGACACCACATAGAGTTCCGGAAAGCCGGGCACGGCGGTGCGCCCTCCCTCGTTGACCGGCGCCTCGTCCAACTCCCCGAAACGGCGGCTGAAGGCGACCAGCTCGGCATCGGTCAGCCGCTGATCGCGGAACAGCAGCGCCGAATAGCGGTTCCAGGCCGCCATGATGAAGTCGAACTCGGCGTCCCCGATCCGGGTCAGATCGAGCCCGCGGATCTCCGCGCCCACCGCCGGACTGATGGGATGAACGGTGGCGCGCTGCGCGACCCCATCCGTTGCCGTCCAGGCCGTGTTCATGGCGGGAACCTCTCAATTTGGATGATTTGGTACAAAATATGGAATGAAGTATACCGTATAGTTAAAAAATGTAGCTTAGGCGAATTCCAGAAAAGACTCTACCCTGCTGTAGAATTGGGTAGGGTGGGCAACTTGTTGCCCACGCGAGCTTTACCGCCTTGCATCCACCGGCAGATCGCCTTGCGGGTCGAACGCCGTGACGCGACGCTCGGGGTCGTCATTCCACCGCCAGAGCACGAGATTGACACCTCGGCGGCCGGAGGTAGCGAAGGA
>CAYMHN010000292.1:0-5129 GCA_964390235.1 uncultured Candidatus Competibacteraceae bacterium | reverse complement strand
CCGCGCCAGAAGCCGATACTGTGCCAGATGCCGGGTGGGCGGGTGGGCGGGGCGGGCTCGGTCCCGGTCGATGCGGGCGGTCGGGTTTGTCGGGCGACCGTCTGCCAGACACGTTCCGGCGGTGGTCGTTCGGGCAAGGCTTCGAGCAGCGGGGGATAGAGGTCATTCTGCCAGCGGCGGACCTCCTCGCGCAGGGTGAAGTCCTCGTGCAGCAGGCGCTCGAAGCGGCGCTTGGCGGGTCCGTGCAGGGTGCCCAGTGCGTACTCGGCCGCCAGTGCGGCTCGGCGGTTCGGGTCTCGGTAGTTCATGCTTGCAAGCACTGCTTGAGCTGGATCAGGCCGCGCCTGATCCAGCTCTTGACCGTACCGACCGGGGTCGCCAGATAGGCGCTGAGCTGCTGATGGCTGAACCCGCGGTAGAATGCCAGGGTGATGCTGAGACGCTGACTCTCGGATAAGGTCTTGAGGCAGTGTCCCAGGGCATGATGATCGGCCCAGCGTAGGGTGAGTTCCAGCGGTCCGGCGCTGTCATCGGCCGGTTCGATGAAGGTGTCGTAGTCTTCCAGCGAGTCCTCGGGGCGCCGCCGGCGCAACAGGTCCAGACAGCGGTGGCGGACGATGACCCCCATCCAGGTCATGGCCATGGCCCGGTTCGGATCGAATTGCGCGGCATCGCGCCAGATCTGGAGGAAGCTTTCCTGCAGCGCCTCTTCGGCCAGTTCCTCGCGGCGCAGCATCCGCCGGCACAGGGCGAACAGTCTGGGTGCGGCGATCCGGTAAAGCTGTTCGAAGGCCTGATGGTCGCTCCGGCCACATTGCAGCAACAGCTCATCGAGTTGCTCGAACGCAGTGCTGCTCACGATTCGGATAGCGGGTCGCTGGTCGGGACGAGTCGCTCGACGCGTTGAAAACCGCGTGGCAGCTTCTTGCCGCGGCGTCCGCGCTCGCCGGCGTATTCATCCAGATCGGCGGGTTTCAGAGTGAAATGACGCTTGCCACAGTGCAGCGTCAGACCGCTGGTCGGCGCCATGCAGGCCACGGCGACCAGCTGCTCCTCGCCGCTGGCGAAGCGGGCCCCCGGAATACCGATGATCTTGTTGCCCTTGCCGCGGGGTAGCTGCGGCAGTTCACTGGCCGGGAACACCAGCAGATGGCCCTGGCTGGTGACCGCTGCCAACCGGTCCCGGTCGGGATCGCCGACCCGTACCGGAGTCAGCGGCTGGTTGTTGCCGGGCAAGCTGAGCACCGCCTTGCCGGCCTTGTTGCGCCCGACCAGATCCTCGAACCGGCAGATGAAGCCGTAGCCGGCACTGGAGGCCAGCAGCCAGAGTTCATCGGCTTGGCCCAGCAGCACGGTGGTGAAGCCGGCCCCGCTGGGTGGGCTGAGCCGGCCGGTCAGGGGTTCGCCGTAGCCGCGCGCCGAGGCCAGGCCATGGGCCGGCAGGCTGTAGCTGCGGCCGGTCGAGTCGAGAAACACCGCTTGCTGGTTGCTGCGGCCCGTCGCCTGGGCCAGGAAACCGTCGCTGGCCTTGTAGGTCAGCCCGGTACCATCGGCTTCATGCCCCTTGGCGGTGCGCACCCAGCCTTTCTGCGACAGCACCACGGTGACCGGCTCACTGGGGGTGAGTGCGGTCTCGTCCAGGGCCTGGGCGGCGCGGCGTTCGATCAAGCGGGTGCGGCGATCATCTCCGTAGGTCTCGGCGTCGGCCAGCAGTTCCTCGCGAATCAGGTCCTTGAGTCGGGCTTCCGAGCCCAGCAGCGCTTGCAATTCGGCCTGCTCCTGGTGCAGCGCGTCCTGTTCGGCGCGCAGTTTCATTTCCTCCAGTCGGGCCAGATGGCGCAGCTTGGTTTCCAGTATCGCCTCGGCCTGGGTGTCGGACAGCTGGAACCGTTCGATCAAGCGGGCCTTGGGCTGGTCCTCGAAGCGCAGGATGCGGATCACCTCGTCCAGATCGAGATAGGCGATCAGCAGGCCGGCCAGGATATGCAGCCGCTGCTCGACCCTGTCCAGTCGATAGTTCAGGCGGCGGCGCACGGTCTGGATACGAAACTCCAGCCACTCGACCAGGATCTGCTTGAGCGTCTTGACTTGCGGCCGACCGTCCAGGCCGATCAGGTTCAGATTGACCCGGTAGCTGCGTTCCAGATCGGTGGTGGCGAACAGGTGGTTCATCAGCAGTTCGACATCGACCCGGTTGGAGCGTGGACTGATCACCAGACGGACCGGATTTTCGTGATCCGACTCGTCGCGCAGGTCGTCGACCATGGGCAGTTTCCGAGCCTGCATCTGGGCGGCGATCTGCTCCAGCACCTTGGAGCTGGATACCTGATAGGGTAGGGCGATGATCACGATCTCGCCATCCTCGCGCTCGTAGCGGGCCCGAACCCGCAGGCTGCCGCCTCCGGTCTGGTAGATGCGCCGAATATCCTCAGCCGGGGTGATCAGCTCGGCCCCGCCGGGGAAGTCGGGTCCCGGCAGATGGTGGCACAGCTCGTCGAGTCCGATATCGGGCCGGTCGAGCACGGCGATGCAGGCATCGACCACTTCCCGCAGGTTATGCGGCGGGATGTCGGTGGCCATGCCCACGGCGATGCCGGTAGCGCCATTGAGCAGCACGTTCGGCAGCCGGGCCGGCAAACGGGCCGGTTCCTGCAAGGTGCCGTCGAAATTGGCCGCCCAGTCCACCGTGCCTTGACCCAGCTCGCTCAACAATACCCGGGCATAGGGCGTCAGCCGTGCCTCGGTGTAGCGCATGGCGGCGAAGGACTTGGGATCATCCGGCGAGCCCCAGTTGCCCTGGCCGTCGATCAGCGGGTAGCGGTAGGAAAACGGCTGGGCCATGAGCACCATGGCCTCGTAACAGGCGGAGTCGCCGTGGGGGTGGTACTTGCCCAGCACATCGCCCACGGTGCGGGCCGACTTCTTGTGCTTGGAGGCGGCCGACAGGCCCAACTCGGACATGGCGTAGACGATGCGCCGCTGGACCGGCTTGAGGCCGTCGCCGAGATGCGGCAAGGCCCGGTCCAGGATCACGTACATGGCGTAATCCAGATAAGCCTTCTCGGAGAAGACCTTGAGCGGCAGGCGCTCGGTGCCCTCGCCCGCTGTGATGACGTCGGTCATGGATGGATGCCGGGCATCAGTTATCAGTTATCAGTTATCAGTTATCAGTAACCAATAACCAGTAACCAGTCACCAGTAACTATCATTCAGCATGATCCAGCCCGTAATAGCTGAACCGGTTCCTCATCGACTGCGGAGTGGCGACCATGGGCTGGCCCCGCATGGCGTCGGGTATCGGGTTGATCGGTGGGTTGCGCAAGTGGGCCTTGTCCTGGACCAGCAGGCTTTCGCCGGCATAAGTGCAGCCGCCAAGCAGCGGGAGGCTGATGATCAGTGCGAGGCTGAACGGGATGATCCGGTTCATGGGCAGACTCCTAAGGCAAGCTCGAAACGGTCGCATTATCGGCTGGCTGGACCCGGCGGTAAAGCGTGGCGGCGCGGTATTTGGTGGCCAGGAGCGCGCGCACCAAAACAGTGCAAATTTATGTTGCACTGCACCACCCAAGTTGGCTTGTCACGTAGCCGCGGTGTTCCGCCTGATCAGCATGTATGCCATGGTCATTCGATTCCCGCCTTATTCCTGATGATTCCAACCATTGGCTTGTAAATTGCATCGGATGGAGTCGTCGGTTACGGCAAGGGAGTACGACCATGAAACACGCCAGTCATCTGCCCAGCTTGAGTCGAACGCTGTCGAGCCTGCTTTTGCTGATGATCGCTACTTGGGGCATGGCCTCGGAGCCGCCGCCGGGCGAGTTGGTCAAGGTCGGCCAACTGCCGGGCCACACCCATCACCTGCATATCCACTGCAGTGGCCGGGGTGGTCCGACGGTGATCCTGGAAGCCGGCCTGGGTGGCACGGCTATGGAATGGGATCAGGTCCAGCACCTGCTGGCGCCCGATCATCGGGTTTGCAGCTATGACCGGGCCGGAATGGGCTGGAGTGAGCCGGCCCCGGGCGCGCGCACCAGCGAGCAGATCACCGAGGAATTGCGGGAATTGCTGACGACGGCCGGTATTCCCGGACCTTATGTACTGGTTGGCCACTCTTTCGGTGGCTATACGGTGCAGCTGTTTGCCGCCCGCTACCCGGAACTCAGTGCCGGTCTGGTGCTGGTCGACTCCTCGCATCCCGAGCAGATCGATCGTTTCGCGGCACCGCCGGTACGAACCACGATTGCACCGCGCGGTCGCCTGATGATCCTGATGTCCGCCCAGGTGCCCGAACAACTGCCCGAACCGCACCGGCTGCTGGCCTTGCACTTGGCCAACCGATACGAGTCGCGGCTCATGGTGACTCGCGAACTGGAAGGGTATCGCGCCAGCGCCGCCCAACTCCAGGCCGCGGCACCGTTGCCGGATATCCCCCTGGTGGTGCTGAGCCGTGGTCTGCAACAATGGCCGGATGACGAGCGCGGCAATCTGAAAGAGGCCTTATGGCAGGAACTGCAAACCGATCTGAGCCGACGCAGCGGGTTGGGCATTCAGATCGCGGCGCGGCGCAGCGGACACCATATCCATCTGGATCAACCCGAGCTGGTTGCGGGGGCAGTGCGGATCGCCGTCCTGGCAGCCGGGCGTTACCCGGATCGCACGGCCCAGACTGCGGTCATGCATGCGGCCGTGGATCTGCTGGCGCGGCGCCCGGCGAGCGATATCCTGGTTGGCGAGGGGTTGTTGGCCGATGCTTCCGCCTGGATGGGCAGGCAGCGCTGAACGGCTTGCCCGCAAAGCTGCTGGCGCTGCTGCTGTTGCTGGCGGCGCCGTTGCTGCAAGCCGACGAGTGCGCGCCCTATCGGTTCCAGGAGATCGATAGTCCGCCGCCGCCCGTGGCGGACAGCTTTCTCTTGAAGATCACCTTGCCGGATCTACCGCCGAGCTATCTGCTGGGTACCCTGCATTCGGCGGCACCGGAGGTGCTGACCCGCTGGAGTCCCGCGGTATTGGCGCTGAGCGATCCGACGTTGCGGGTGTTCATCACCGAGCGGGACCTGAGCGATCCGGGCGAATCCGGACTGCGCGAATTGCCGGCCGGTGAGACGCTCGCCGAACGACTGGCCGATCAA
>CAYMHN010000291.1:0-5132 GCA_964390235.1 uncultured Candidatus Competibacteraceae bacterium | reverse complement strand
CCATTACCAGGCCGAGCGCCCAGGCCCCGATCACGGTCAGCAGAAAACCCGCCACCGCCGCCAGACCGAAACCGAACAGCAACTCGTGGGCGTGCCAGTCGAACGGATTCAGCGGCGCGCCCGGCCAGCGCATCCCATGCAGCAGGGCCAGCCAGCCGCCGATCAGCATCACGGCGGCCAGGGCGGCGAGCAGAAAGAAACCGCGAAACCCGTAGTTGAGCAGGATCAAGGGACGCATCGCGACCCGCTCACACCACCGGCGCGCCATACCCCCAGCTGTAGGGGACCGGCCCGGACAGGGCGATCACGTCGCCGTCCTCGATCACATAGCCGGTGCGAATCCCGGCGTTCAGGGTCGGGGTGATGTCGCGGCCGTTGACGAACACCAGAAACACCTCGCGGGCGGGAATGCGCAAGCGATGCAGCACCTCGCCGAGATCGCTGCCGGCCGGCAGCTCCAGGCGGCGGAACATGCCGCCCTCGCCAGCGAGCCGGGAGATGCTGTTGAACAGCCGGACCTCGGTGGACACCGTGATGCCGGCGGAATTGTGACCGATGAGATCGCGCATGGCAGGGTTACCCGTAATCGATTGGTGCATCGCAGCATCGCGCATCGGCTCCGGCAATACCTTGATCCAGGTCAAGAATTCAGACCAGCCGCAGCCCGGTCTTCTTCAGGATCCGGGTGCTGTAGAGGATCTCGTGGCCGCGGTCGTCCGGCCCCAGCAGTTCGGCGATGCGGGCGACCTGATCCTCGACCGCGCCGCGGTCGCGGCCGTGGACCATGGCGAACAGACAATAGGGCCAGTCGGGCGGATGGCGGGGGCGATGGTAGCAGTGGCTGACGAACTCCAGCGCGCCGATGCGTTGGCCTAGTTCGCTGATCTTGTCGTCCGGCACGTCCCATACCGACATGCCGTTGGCCCGGTAGCCCAGGGCGTAGTGGTTGGGCACCGCGGCGATGCGGCGGATCGCGCCGCTGGCCTGCATGGCCGCGAACCGGCCCATGACCTCCTCGGCGCTCAGCCCCAGCTGTTCGGCGATGGCGTGGTAGGGCTGTGCCACCAGCGGCAGGCCGGCCTGGGTAGCCTGAACCAGGCACCGGTCGATGGCGTCCAGACTCACGATCCGCCCCCTAGCGCCCGCTCGACCAAGCGGCGCACTTCCGGGGCCAGGGGCAGGGCCAGGGCCGCCGTCCGTCCCCGTGGCGACATCTTGCCCCAGGTCTTTTGCAGAATGCCGATTACCTTGTCTTCCTCGTGCGGGCGGGCGAAATCGAGCAGGTAATAGCGCAGAAACACCAGACAGATCACATCTTCCAGGGTCTGGGTGTCCGGATCGGATTTCAGGTTCTCCTTGCGCAGCAGGGATTGCACCCGCTGGATCAGTTCCGACGGGTAATCGGCCTCGCTCAGGATCTCGCCGGTGCGCTCGGCGTGGTAGTCGGCCAGGGTGCGGCGCCACTGGTGATAGCCCTTGCGGTCCATGGGATAGTCGCCGCGCGGGATCTTCCAGCGCTCGATGTGCTGGGCGCGGGCCGCCAGCTTCAGGGCGGTGGAGGCGTTCGGGGCGAAGGCGTCCAGCCAGGCGCTCATGCGCTGGCCGTAGATCAGCGCCCGCGGCAGTCGCTCGCCATGGCGCTCTTCCTGCTCCGGGTCGCCGGCATTGGCGGCGTCGATCGCCTCCATCGCCCGCTGCAAGCGCGCGGATGCGGCGGGATCAGGCGGGGAGCTGGAGGCCGACATAGAATTCCTCGATCTTCGGCATATTGTAGACGGGCAGGGCGGTGCGCCGCTCGATGGCGGCCAGCACCTCGGGGATCTCCTCGGGCGTTTCCGTGGCCAGCACGAACCACAGATTGAGCCGGTGTTCGCGGGCGTAGTTGTGGGCCACCTGGGGGAAGGCGTTGACCTGCTCGACGACTTCGTCGAAGCGCCCGGCAGGCACCGCCATGGCGACCAGGCTCAGGCCGCCACCCAGTTTCTCGGCGTGGAACATCGGCCCGAAGCGGCTGAGAATACGATCGTCCAGCAGCCGCTGCAAGCGGGCCAGCAGTTCCGCCTCGCCGATACCCAGTTGCTCGGCCACGGCGGCATAGGGTCGCTCGCAGATCGGCAAGCCGGTTTGCAGGGTGTTGATCAGTACCCGGTCCACGGCGTCCATGGCGTCAGGTCCGGCAGGTCGGCTCGGCATAGCGGGCGCCGCGTTGCTTGAAGCGCCGGCAGGAGAACAGCACTTCATGGGGGATGCAATCCAGTTCGAGTTCATTGACCAGGTGGTCGATCTGTTGCTCGACCCCGGCCCGGTCGCGGCCATGGATCATGCAGAACAGATTGTACGGCCAGTGTGGTGGCCGGCGCGGCCGCCGGTAGCACAGCGTGACGAAGGGGTAGGCGACGATCCGCGCCGCCAGGGCATCGACCTGCCGGTCGGGCACGTTCCAGACCACCATGGCATTGGCGGTATAGCCCAGCTCATGGTGGCGTACCACCACGCCCAGGCGCTTGATCACGCCGCTGTCCAGCAGATCGGCCAGGCGTTCGATGACCTGACTCTCGGGCATGCGCAGACTGGCGGCGATGGCCGCGAACGGCCGGCGGACCAGCGGCAGGCCGTCCTGTATGGCGGCGATCAGCTGCCGGTCGCGGTCGGTGTTCATGAAAAGTCCATCCGGAAACCCAGGTCGATGTGGTAGTCCTGTTCCAGTGGCAGATTCAGCACGGGCAGTCCGGTGCGCCGCTCGATCTCGTCGATCACGGTGGCCAGCCGGTCATGGTCGGGTGCGGTGAGCACGAACCAGAGGTTGAAGTGGTGCTCGCGCTGGTAATTGTGGTTGACTTCCGGATAGGCGCTGACCAGTTCGGCGACCGCTTCCAGCCGTTCCGCCGGCACGGCCAGGGCCGCCAGGGTGCTGACCCCCGCGCGGCGTGGCGCGAACACCGGTCCCACTCGACTGATCAGGCCACGTTGTTGCAAGTCTTGCAGGGTCCACAACACGGCCCGCTCGTCGGTCCGCAAGGCCTCGGCAATGGTCACGAAGGGACGCGGACCCAGGGGCAGATCACGCTGGAAATCGTTGAGCAGATGCTGCTCCAGCTGGCTCAGTTCGCTCATGCCGGCTGTCTCACAGGCCGATGCGGTGGGCCCGGGCGGTCATGAAGATGCCGCTGGGCTTGTCCACCGGCAGCGTGGTCAGCCGCTGGCGGGTCGCGGTGTCGTACAGTTCGATGCGGTCGGCGTCGCGCACCGACAGCCAGAGTTGCTCGCCGCGCGGGCTGAACTCCATGTGCAGCACCGCCGGGCCGGGTTCCAGGGTATCGATGAGGCTTAGCGTGGCCACGTCGATCACCTGCACCACGTTGTTCAAGGGGTGGGCGAAGCTGACCCAGACCTGGCGGCCGTCGGGCTGCGCCATGACGAATACCGGCTGGCCGTGGACCGGGATGCGGGTGACCTCGTTCCAGTCGCGGGTATCGACCACCAGGACCTGGTGCTGCCCCACGGCGGGCACGAAGGCGTAGCCGCCGGCCATGGCCCAGCCCTCCAGGTGCGGCATCTTGTAGACCGGGAGCTGTTCCTCGCCCTTGCCGTAATCCGGCAGGATGCGTCGCACCCCGGCCGCCGTGTTCCACAGATCCAGCAGCGCCAGTCCGTCCTCGCCGAACAGTCCGGCGATGTACCAGCGTCCGTCGGCGCTGATCAACCCGTCGTAGGGCTGACGTCCGATGTCGAGAAACTTGGTGATCGCCGGACCATCCGCCGTCCGACCGTTGCTGAAATCGGCGATCCAGATCTCACCGGCATCAAACAGGCTGTATACGAAGCGCTGGCCCGGCGCATCGACCAGCCCCACCACCTTGGAGCGGGCACCGGTGTTGCCGTACTCGGCGGGAATGTCGGCGACCAGTTCCAGGGTAGCCGCGTCGAACACCTTGATCCCGCCCGGGTCATAATTGGCGACCGCGATCAGCGTGCCGTCCTGGGAGATGGCTCCGCCGATGCTGTTGCCGCCCTGCACCACGCGCTGCACGATGCGCTGCTCCAGCAGGTCGAGCTTGGTCAGTCCGCCGTCGCGGCCGAACACATAAGCGTAGCGCTGGTCGCGCGAGAACTTGATCGAGGCGTGCGACAGATCGCCCAGCCCCTCGATCCGGCCCAGCAGTTCCCGCGCGCTGGTATCGACGATCCGGACGCTGCCGGCGGCACGCTCCACCACCACGGCCAGATCGCCGCTGCCGCGCAGTTCGGCCTGCACGGGCAGAGCCAGCAGCAGGGCGCAGCATGCCCACCATTTGATCGGTTTCATAACCCCTCCAGCAATTGTTCGATGATCCACTCGATCTCGGCCTCGCTCAGCAGCGCCTGCCAAGGCGGCATGGCGGTACCGGGTCGGCCGTGGATGACGCTGTTGACCAGCAGTGCGCGCGGTTTGCCGGCCAGCGCTTCCGGCGTCAGCGCCGGCCCCAGCCCGCCGCCCAGCGTCAGCCCGTGGCAGGAACCGCAGTCGTGCCGGATCAGATGGCGCAGCTCGGTCTGACGCTGCGTGGCCAGCTCCGCGCCGGCGGTGATTTGAGGGGCCAGCAGCAATGCCGCTGCCAACAGCCCATGGCCCGGCACTCTCATGCAGTCCTCCTACGCGCCAGTGCGATGATGAAACATGGTAAGACCGAATCGGCGGCAAGAGACTTGATATGGATCAAGCGCGGCATGTGTTGATGGCAGGTATGGTATGAAGAATCATGCTCACCCGGAGTACTTGTGAAGACCTCCATCGACCATCACCGGCGGTCTGCCATCGCCGGCATCGCGCTGACCTGCATGCTGTTGTCCGTGGCGGTGGTGGCGGTGAGTGCCTACCTGCGGCTGGAGGGTGCGGGACTGGGCTGCGCCGATTGGCCGGCCTGTTACGGACGGGTACTGCTGGGCAGTCCGCATACCCCCTGGGAGGGGGCACGGCTGATCCAGCGGCTGGTGGCGACGACGGCACTGTTGGTAGCCATCGTGCTGGTCTGGCGCACCCTGCGCCCGCAGCCGCTACAACCCGCGGCGCGCTACGCGACCCTGCTGCTGGCGCTGATGCTGTTTCTGTCCATCATCGGCATCTGGAGCGGCGATCCGCGCCGGGGGCTGGT
>CAYMHN010000290.1:0-5139 GCA_964390235.1 uncultured Candidatus Competibacteraceae bacterium | reverse complement strand
CTCGCCGTGAAAATCGACCAGTGGCGCGGTCGGGGCGAAGGGGTCGGTCTCTGGTTGCAGTTCGCGTTCATCTTCCGCCACCCAGGGCAGCGAGGCCAGCGGCAGGCGCAGACCCATGGGCGAGTCGCCGGGGATCAGATACAGCCGACCGCGGCGGAAGGTCCAGACGGCCGAGTACCAGCGCGCGCCGCGGGGATTCCGGGCCAGCGGCAGCACATAGCCGACCGGCTCGTCCAGGCCGCGCGACAGCTTCTCGGCCAGGGAACGGCGTTCCAGCGGGTCTTTCAGCTCGGCCTTGGTGGCGTCCAGGTTGGCGGGCAGCTCGGCTTCCTGGAGCAGATAATGCAGGGCATCCTCGTAGCCCGGTTGCACGAAGCGCTCCGCCAGTCCCAGATGCCCGGCCAGGGTGATGGTGAAGCGCAGCGCCTGGTCCGGTCCGTGACCCTGGTCGCGCGAGGCGTCGGCCAGCAGGTCCTGGTTCCGCCACACCGGGATGCCGTCCTTGCGCCAGAACAGGCCCAGCGCCCAGCGCGGCAGCGGTTCGCCCGGATACCACTTGCCCTGTGCGGTATGCAGCAGGGCGCCGTCGGTGAAGCGTTGCTGGAGCCGGCGGATCAGCACCTCGGCGAGTTCCCGCTTGTGCTGGCCCAGCGCGGCGATGTTCCACTCCGGGGCTTCCATGTCGTCGATGGACACGAACGTGGGTTCGCCGCCCTGGGTCAGTCGCACGTCGCCGGCCCGCAGCCGCTCGTCGACCTGTTCGCCCAGGGCCAGGATATGTGCCCATTGCTCGTCGTCATAGGGCTTGGTGACTCGCGGGTCCTCGCGGATGCGGGTGACGGTATTGCTGAAGCTGAATTGGACCTCGCAGGGGTCGGCCAGGCCGTCGATGGGCGCGGCGCTGGACGGACGCGGGGTACAGGCCAGCGGGATATGGCCCTCGCCGGCGAACAGGCCGGAGGTCGGATCGAGGCCGATCCAGCCGGCCCCCGGCACATAGACCTCGGCCCAGGCGTGCAGGTCGGTGAAGTCCCGTTCCGGACCGGAGGGCCCGTCCAGCGACTTCTCATCGGCGGTGAGCTGCACCAGATAGCCGGACACGAAGCGCGCCGCCAGGCCCAGATGGCGCAGGATCTGGACCAGCAGCCAGCCGCTGTCGCGGCAGGAACCCAGGGCTTGCTCCAGGGTTTCTTCGCAGCTCTGCACGCCCGGTTCCATGCGTATGGTGTAGGCGATGCGCTGTTGCAACCGACTGTTGAGTTCAACCAGAAAATCGACGATCTGCTGGCGGCCGCGGTCGATGCCGCCCAGATAATCCGCGAGCAGCGGCCCCGGCGATTCGGTTTCCAGATAGGGCGCCAGCTCATGGCGCAAGCCAGGCTCGTAGTCGAACGGAAAATGCTCCGCGTAGGACTCGACGAAGAAGTCGAAGGGGTTGATCACCGTCAGATCGGCGATCACCTCCACGTCCACCAGCAGTTCCCGGGTCTTTTCCAGGAACACCAGCCGCGCCAGATAATTGCCGAACGGGTCCTGCTGCCAGTTGATGAAGTGTTGGTCGGGCCTGATGTTCAGCGTATAGGCCAGGATCGGGGTGCGCGAATGCGCCGCCGGGCGCAGGCGTACCACATGCGGACCCAGGTTGATGGGACGATCGTAGCGGTAACAGGTGGTATGGCGGATGGCGACGTGGATGCTCAAGAGTCGGATCGCTCAGGGGTTGCTGGACTGGGGAAACGGGTAGACCTGGCCGACCGGCTGGATCTGCGGTTCCGGCACCGTTTCCCAAGGGAAGCGGGGCAGGTTTTCCAGGCCCTGGATCAGGGACTGGTTCCAGCGTTCCGAGATTTCCCGGGCGAAGGGATCATCCTCGCTCAGAATCAGCCGCCGGCCTTCGCTCAGACTGTCCCGCTCGTAGATCAGCAGTTCGATCGGCGGCCCCACGGATACATTGCTGCGCACGGTGGAACTCATGGACACCAGGGCGCAGCGGGCGACGCGGTCCAGGTCCAGGTCACGGGTGATGACCCGGTCCAGGATCGGCTTGCCGTATTTGATCTCGCCGGCCTGCAAGAATGGATGCTTGGTGGATTCGTGGATGTAATTGCCCTGTGGATAGATCAGCAGCGTGGCCGGATCGTCGGTGCCGATCTGCCCGCCCAGGATGAAGGTCGCCTCGAAACTGGTGTTGCTGGGGTCGCGGCTGGCCTGGAGCTGCTGGGCCTGGGTGCTGACGATGCCGACATAGTCGGCGGCTTCCTGCATGGTGGCAACGGTCAGCAGATTGGACACCAGCTCGTTCTGCGGGTCGGTGCGCAGTTTCTTGACCACGGCCTGGGTGGTGGCCAGATTGCCGGCCGACAGCAGCACGAAGACCCGCTCGTCGGGCCAGGCGAAGCTATGCATCTTGGAGTAGGTACTGACATTGTCGGTCCCCGCATTGGTGCGGGAGTCCGAGCAGAACACCAGTCCCCGTTCGACGTTGGCGGCAAGGCAGTAGGTCATGGTGAGAGGTCCGATGCGAGGTGTGTCGATCGATTGTAGTCACATCCCGTCATTTCGGGAATCAGGAGCACGATTCGTACCAATCGTCATGGGGACGATACTTTCACGATCTCGCGCTATCGGATCAGGCCAAGGGATGGCCATGCATGCACCATCAACTTGCAGATGATCGCATCCTGGCTTGCCGTCATGCCCCGAATTGGTGCATCGTGGTCGTTTCGGAAGTGCTGTCGGGCTGGGCGTGCGCACGGATCATGAATCGCTGATGGGGACGACCCCATCAGCGAGTGGATTCGGAATCAGACCGGCCAGGGCAGGGAATAGGTCTTGACGTTGGTGAAGCCTTTCATGGCCTCGACCACTCCTTCCTTGTATCCGAGCCCGGAATCCTTGATTCCGCCGAATGGCGACATTTCGATTCGATAGCCGGGGACTTCCCAGATGTTGACCGTCCCGACCTCGAGCTCATTCACGAAGCGGGTGATATGGTCCAGCCGGTTGGTGCAGACACCCGATGACAGCCCGTAAGCGGTCGAATTGGAGATCCGGATGATCTCGTCGATATCGTTCGGGCAGCGGATGATCGGTACCACGGGGCCGAAGGTTTCCTGGTGCACGAGTTCACAGTCGAACGGCACCCGGTCGACCACGGTAGGCGGGAACAGCGCGCCCTCGCGGTTCCGGCCGAATACATGTTCCGCTCCCTGCTCGACCGCATCGTTGACCCGCGCCTCGAACAGGGCGGCGGATTGTTCATTGATCACGGTACCGACATCCGTATCCGGGTCCATCGGATCGCCGGCTTTCAAACGACCCGTGCGCTCGACGATTTTTCGAACCAGCTCGTCGGCGATCGCATCGACCGCGAGGATCCGTTTCACGGCCGTGCAGCGCTGGCCCGAGTTCTTGGTGGCGCCGGCGACCGCCAGGTCGGCGGCCTTGTCCAGATCGGCGTCGTCCATGATGATCAACGGGTCGTTGCCGCCCAGCTCCAGCACCAGCCGCTTGTAACCCGCCTTTTCGGCGATGTATTTGCCGACCCGCACCGAACCGGTGAAGGTCACCAGGTCGGCGTCCGGATCGGTGATCATGGCATCCCCCATGGTGGAGGGGTTGCCGGTGATCACCGACAGCATTTCCGGCGGCAGACCGGCTTCGTAGAGCAGATCGGCCAGCAGCAGGGCGGTCAGTGGCGTCAGTTCGGTCGGCTTCAGGACCACCCGGTTGTTGGTAGCGATGGCCGGCGCCAGTTTGTGGGCCACCATGTTGAGCGGGTGGTTGAACGGCGTGATGGCCGAGATGACGCCCCGCAGAGGGACTCTGGACGTGTAGATCCGGCGTGCCTTGCCGTGCGGGGTGATGTCGCAGGAGTAGATTTCCCCGTCATCGCTGATCGCGAGCTGGCCGGTCAGCAGGAAAACGTCATAGGCGCGACCCACCTCGTAGAGAGAATCCTTCATGCACAGACCGGATTCGGCGGTGATCAGGCGTGCGATCTCTTCCTTGCCTGCATCGAGTCGCTCGGCGACGGTCATTAGAATGCGCTGGCGTTCGTAGCGGGTCAGCTTCGGTTTGAAAGCCCGCGCCCTGGCGAAAGCGTCGCGCACATGCTCCGGGCGTGCCGCGGGGACCGTACCCACTACTTCGTTGGTGTAGGGGTTGAATACGCTGACGGTTTCGTCGGTGCTGACCGGACGTCCGCCGATCCTCATGGCTTCGGCACGAACAGGTGGTTTGTCCATGGTGCTCATGACAGAAGGTTCTCCTCTGATCATTGCACAGCGTTGAGGGCAATATCGAATGCATCGAAATTGCGCAGTTGGCGTCCTTCGGGCAGATCGGTCTTCCGATTGACGATCAGGGGCACTGTCTGTTCGGACACGCCGCCATGTGACCGCAAGGGCTCGTTCAGACCCGACAGATCGTGCCGGTCGGGCGAAATGCCCAGGACCTTGAACCGGGACGACACGACGACGATGTCGCCGATCCGGTCCTCCGGCAGTTCGAACCGCCGACAGGCCTCGGCTCGGTCGATGGCGATATCGACACCTTCGACCTGTTTCAGGCGCGCAAGCATCTCCGGCGCCGACACATCGGCCGGCAGGTAGACGGTCGCGAACGACCCGAGCGCCCCGTGGTGCACGACATAGGGATCGGTGATCGGCAGAATCACCCTGGCCGCACCCGGCTCCAGCCACTGGTCGAAGAGGTCCTGGAGATAGATCACGTCCGGCTCGCCGTCCGCCCGATGCTTGGGGTTCATCCCATGGTCGGCGGTCAGCACCACCACGCAGCCGGCGGCGTCCAGCTGGCCGACATAGTGATCCATCATGGCGTAGAAGGCATTCGCGGCCTCGGCGCCCGGGGCCGATTTGTGCTGCACGTAATCGGTGGTGGACAGGAACATCAGATCCGGTTGCCAGTTTTCGAGCAGATGGACGCCGGCGGCGAAGACGAACTCGGACAGGTCCGCCGAATAGACCTCGGGCAGCGGCTTGCCGACCTTGTTCAACAGATCGTCGATGCCGTTGTCCGCGACCGTGGCCTGGTCCGCTTTCTCGGCGGAAAAACCGACCGCCCGGCCGGAGCCGAGGTCGAGCCCCTTGCCGAGCAGTGCGCGCAGCTTGTCCTTGG
>CAYMHN010000289.1:0-5163 GCA_964390235.1 uncultured Candidatus Competibacteraceae bacterium | reverse complement strand
TTCATCAGGCCGATATTGCCTTCCTGGATCAGGTCCAGGAACTGCAAACCGCGGTTGGTGTATTTCTTGGCGATGGAGATCACCAGCCGCAGATTGGCCTCGACCATCTCCTTCTTGGCCCGCCGGGCCTTGGCCTCCCCGATCGACATCTGGCGGTTGGTGTCCTTGATCTCCTGGATGGTCAGGAAGGTGTTGCGTTCGATCTCGATCAGTACCTGCTGCGCTCTGACGACATCGTCACGGTACGGCTCCAGATTGAGCGAAAACTTGTGTCGGGCCTGGATATGCTGGTCGATCCAGTCGCGATTGGTCTCGTTCCGCGGAAACGACTTGATGAACACCTTGCGCGGCATCTGCGCGCGGTTGATGCAGATGTTCATGATGGTCTTTTCCTGCAGCCGAATGCTGTCGACGGACTGACGCAGCACGTCGAACAGCAGCTCCAGCACCTTGGGTGTCAGCTTGAGTTCCCGGAAGCGCTCGGCGATCTGCTCGCGCAACGCGCTGCTTTCCGGATTGGCCAGACCGTTCCTGGCGATATTGGCGACGAACCGCTGATACAGGGTGTGCAACTCGCCGAAGCGGCGGGCCGCCTCCTCGGGATCGGGACCGGTGTCGGCGAGGTCGGAGTTGTCGTCATCCTCGCCATCATCGCGGTCATCGTCGGTACCGCTGGCGGCGACCGTGACCTCGGTCTCGTCGGTCGCGTCGTCGCTCAGCACGGCGGGATCGACTTCGTTCTCGAAACCCGAAACCAGCTCGGACAGGCGGACGTCGCCGTCCCGGACGGCCTGGTATTGACCTAGCAGTTCGGCGCTAGCCAGGGGATAGCTGGCCAGCGCCGAGAGCACCTCGTTCATGCCCTCTTCGATGCGCTTGGCGATGTGGATCTCGCCTTCGCGGGTGAGCAGTTCGACCGTGCCCATCTCGCGCATGTACATCCGCACCGGGTCGGTGGTCCGGCCGAATTCGCTGTCCACGGCCGCCAGCGCGGCCGCCGCTTCCTCGGCGACATCGTCGTCGGTACTGACCGAGTTGTCGTTGAGCAGCAAGGTGTCCGCATCGGGGGCAAACTCGTGCACCTCGATGCCCATGTCATTGATCATCGCGATGATGTCTTCGATCTGTTCGGGATCGACGATATCGTCGGGCAGGTGGTCATTGACCTCTGCATAGGTCAGGAATCCCTGCTCTTTACCGCGGGCGATCAATTTCTTCAGTTGCGACTGCTGTTCGCTCATGAATTCTGAAACCGGATGTTAGGATTGAACGCAAACGTAAAAGTATAGCATGTTCTATTTTCGCATTGCCGAGCTGGTCAGTTCGTCGGGCTCGGTGCCTTGGCCGCTTGGCGCATACGTTCCAGTTCTTGGGCAAAATGATGTTCACTGAGTTCGCCGCGCGCCAGTCGATCATACAGATTGGGCTCCAGATGCGATTGGCGGATCCTCTCCATATCGCCGAGAAACAGCGCGGTCAGGTCGTCATCGGGCGCAAGCCGCAAATCCACTCCCGCCAGCCGGGCCAGTGCCGGGTAGTGCTCGCGGTCGCGATACCGTTCCAGAATCATCGCGGTAGTGATATGGGGGTGCGCGCGGCACAATGCAAGCACTTCGGTCAACAGGGCCATTCCGGATACACCGGGCCACTGCTGCTCGCAGAGGTAGGCTGGCGCGTTGCCCGCCAGAGTCGGGTGCTGCACGATCAAGGCAATGGCGTGTCGCAGCAGGGTCAGCTTGATCGGCTGCGGCGGCACGGGGGACGCACGGCTGCGTTGCCGGGCAAGGAAGTTGTCGATCAGCTCGGTGGACAGGCCCAGCCGGTCGGCCAAGGCCTGATCCATGAGGCTGCGGTAAGCCCCTTCGGGAACCCGGGCAAGCAGCGGCTTGGCCAGCTCGGCGAGCCGTGCCAGACCGTCCAGGCCGTCGGAGCCGGCCCGGGCCGAGAGCCGCTCGAACAGATAGTCCGGCAGCGCTTGAGCCTGATCGACGCGTTTTTCGAAGGACTCGGAACCTTCATGCCGTACCAGGCTGTCCGGATCCTCGCCCTCGGGCAGGAACAGGTAGCTGACCCGACGGCCATCGCGCAACAGGGGCAGGGTATGTTCCAGCGCCCGCCAGGCGGCCTCACGACCGGCCTGGTCGCCGTCGAAGCAGAACACCAGGGTCGATGAGGCGCGGAACAGGCGCTCCAGGTGCTCGGCCGTGGTGGCGGTGCCCAGGGTGGCAACCGCATAGCGCAGATTCCGCTGGGCCAGGGCGATGACATCCATATAGCCCTCGACCACCAGCAGTCGGGTCGGGTTGGCGGCGTGGCGGCGCGCTTCGAACAGCCCGTACAGCTCACGTCCCTTGTGAAACAGGGCGGACTCCGGCGAGTTCAGATACTTGGGGGTATTGTCCGAATCCAGCGCCCGGCCACCGAAGGCGATGGTGCGCCCCCGCCGGTCGCGGATCGGAAACATGATGCGGTCGCGGAACCGGTCGTAGGCACCGCCACTGTCCCGGATCACCACCAGCCCGGCCTCGACCAGTTCGGCGCTGCCTGCGCCGCCGGAGGTCAGGGCCTGCAACAGATTGTCCCAACCCGGTGGCGCATAGCCGATACCGAAATCCCGGACCGTCACCCCATCCAGGCCGCGCTGGCGCAGATAGGCTATGGCGCGTTCGCGCTGCGGGTGCTCGCGCAACTGACGGCGGAAAAAGCGGTCGGCCTGTTGCAGCAAGTTCCGCAGTCGGTCGGTTTCCGCTGTCCGAACGGTGCCTGCCGTGGTTTGCTGCGGCAGCTCCAGGCCGGCCATGCGGGCTAGTTCCTCCACCGCGTCGCGGAACTCCAGGCGTTCGTACTCCATCAGAAAGCCGATGGCATTGCCGTGTGCCCCGCAGCCGAAGCAATGGTAGAACTGCTTGTCCGGACTGACCGTGAAGGAAGGGGTTTTCTCGTTGTGGAACGGGCAGCAAGCGCTGTAATCCCGGCCGGTCTTTTTCAAGGGGACGCGCGCATCGATCAGCTCGACGATGTCGAGCCGGGTCAGCAGCTGGTCAAGAAAATCTTGTGGAATAAGCCCGGCCATGGATTCGAGTTTAGGCCAGGTCCGTGAACTTGTCAGGAAAACCGGGACAAGGTTACGGAAGTTTTTACAATCAGCCGTGCAGGCGGGATTTGATCCGAGCGCTGACGGCCGCCATGTCGGCGCGACCCTGTACTTGCGGCTTGATCAAGGCCATGACCTTGCCCATGTCGCGTGGCGAGGCCGCGCCGCTGTCGCGGATGGCCGTGTCGATCAGGCGGTCGATTTCATCCTCCTCCAGCGCGACCGGCAGATAGGACTGGATGAGGTCGAGTTCGAAGGTTTCCGACGCCACCAGATCGTCGCGTCCAGCATCCCGGTACTGGCGGATCGACTCGCGTCGTTGCTTGGCCTGTTTGTCGAGTACGGCCAGCACCCCGGCGTCGTCCAGGGTGATCCGTTCATCGATCTCCCGCTGCTTGATGGCGGCCAGCAGCATTCGGATCGTCAGCAGTCGCGGCTTGTCCCGGGCGCGCATGGCGTCTTTCATGGCGTCTTGCAGACGGTCTTGCAGGGTCATGGCGGGAAGCGATATACGGCGGTGTGGGCTCAGTAAAGCCGGGTACGGCGGGCATTCTCGCGGGCGAGCTTCTTGAGATGACGCTTGACGGCCGCCGCTTTCTTGCGCTTGCGCTCCTGCGTGGGTTTTTCGAAAAACTCGCGACGCCGGACTTCGGACAGCACACCGGCCTTTTCACAGGACCGTTTGAAACGCCGCAGGGCGACATCGAAAGGCTCGTTTTCCTTGATCTTGACGGCGGGCATGTAGACTATCACCTCATGGGTTGTCGGCAAATTTGCAAAGTTCTCAATTTTAGAACGTAGACGGATTAAATGCAAAACACATCTTCGACTGAAAGCGCTCGGGCAATCGATAGCGATCGGGTCGTGCTGGGCATCGAGACCTCCTGTGACGAGACCGGCGTGGCCCTGTATCGGGGCGACCGGGGATTGCTGGGGCATGCGCTTTACAGCCAGATCGGCATCCATACGGCCTATGGCGGCGTGGTACCGGAACTGGCCTCGCGCGATCACGTGCGCAAATTGCTACCGCTGCTGCGGGAGTTGCTGGAGCGCTCCGGTGTGCGGCCCGCCGATCTGGGTGGTGTCGCCTACACCGCCGGTCCGGGCCTGGTCGGAGCGCTGCTGGTGGGCGCGGCGCTGGGACGCGGACTGGCCTGGGCCCGGGGGGTTCCGGCGCTGGGCGTGCATCACATGGAAGGCCATCTGCTGGCGCCGATGCTGGAGGATGACCCGCCGCCGTTTCCCTTCGTGGCGCTGCTGGTCTCCGGCGGGCATACCCAGCTGGTTCGGGTCGACGGCGTGGGCCGCTATCAGCTGCTGGGCGAATCCCTGGACGATGCGGCCGGCGAGGCCTTCGACAAGACCGCCAAGTTGCTGGGGCTGGCCTATCCGGGTGGGCCAGCGCTGGCCCGGCTGGCCGAGCAGGGTGATCCCGGGCGGTTCCGGTTTCCCCGACCGATGACCGACCGGCCCGGGCTGGATTTCAGTTTCAGCGGACTCAAGACCTACACGCTCAATACCCGCCTGGCGCTCGATACCCCGACCAGCATGGCCGAGCGCGAGCGTGATGATGCCGATATCGCCCGGGCCTTCGAGGAGGCCGTGGTCGATACCTTGCTGATCAAGTGCCGCCGGGCCCTGGCCGCAACCGGGCTCCCGCGGCTGGTGGTGGCCGGTGGCGTCGGCGCCAACCGCCGGTTACGGGATCGGCTCAGCGCCATGGCCGAGGCCGAACGGGCGCGGGTGTACTATCCACGCCCGGAGTTCTGCACCGATAACGGCGCCATGATCGCCTATGCCGGTTATTGCCGGCTGCGGGCCGGCCAGCGCGAGGACCTCGCCATCCGGGTCCGGCCCCGCTGGTCGCTGACCGACTTGACGCCGCCCTAGCGGCGTGCGCCGATACGGCTTTCGCTACCGGCCCGCATGCGCTGGATATTGCCGCGGTGTCGCCAGATCAGCAGAGCCGCCATGATGGTCAGCGCCAGAATCCCGCTGCCCGCGCCACCCAGCAACCAGAGATACAGTGGCGCCAGCGCGGCGGCCGTCAGCGCGGCCAGCGAGGACAG
>CAYMHN010000288.1:0-5178 GCA_964390235.1 uncultured Candidatus Competibacteraceae bacterium | reverse complement strand
CAGCGGGTGATCGAGGCCACCCTGGCCACCCTGCCGCAGCGGGCGACCGAGGCCGAGGCGCGCTCGCCGGCCCTGATCATCGTCGGCGAAGTGGTCGGGCTGCGCCAGCAGCTCGACTGGTTCCAGCCGGCGGAACAGCCGCTGGTTTCGGCCGAGGCGGGGTGAAGGAGCGTTGATCATGCCCTGGATACCCTTGCTGGTCCTGCTCTGCTGGATTGGTATCGCCCATGCCGAACCACCGGATACCGATGCCCTGTACCAAACGCACTGCGCCGCCTGTCATGGCGAGACCTGGCTGGGCGGCATGGGGCCGGCCCTGCTGCCGGAGAATCTCAGCCGGCTGCGCCAGCCCGCCGCCAGCGAGGTCATCACCCATGGCCGGGTGGCCACCCAGATGCCGGCCTATGGGGAGCTGCTGAGCGAGACCGAGATTGCCGCCCTGGTCGAGCTGATCTACACCGCGCCGACGGTGATGCCGGAATGGGGCGCGGCCGAGATCGTCGCCAGTCACCAGGTCCTCCACCCGCCCGGCAGTCTGGACGACGCGCCGGTGTTCGCCACACCCGATCTGCTGAACCTGTTCATCGTGGTCGAACTGGGTGATCACCATGCCACCCTGCTGGACGGCACCACCCTGGAGCCCATCCACCGCTTCCAGACCCGGCCCAATCTGCACGGCGGGCCGAAGTTCTCGCCCGACGGGCGCTATGTCACTTTCGCCTCGCGCGACGGCTGGATCAGCAAGTACGACATCCACAAGCTCACCACCGTGGCCGAGATCCGCGCCGGCATCAACACCCGCAACGCGGCGGTGTCGGGCGACGGTCGTTATGTCATGGTCGGCAATTATCTGCCGCATACCCTGGTGGTGCTGGATGCCGCCGACCTGTCGCTGCTCAAGGTGATCGAGGTGCAGGGCGACCGGGGCGCCAGCTCGCGGGTTTCGGCGGTGTACGACGCCGCGCCGCGGCAGAGCTTCATCGCCGCCCTCAAGGACATCCCCGAGGTGTGGGAAATCACCTATGACGAGAACGCCAAACCCGTCTACCAGGGTTTCGTGCACGACTACCGGCTGGGCGAGGGCGTGCCGGTGCCGGGGCCGTTCCCACCCAAGCGGATCCGCCTGGACGACTACCTGGACGATTTCTTCTTCGACCGGGACTATATCCATCTGATCGGCGCCTCGCGCGATGGCGGTGAAGGTCAGGTAGTGGATCTGGACGCGCGCCGGCGCATCGCCAGCATCGAACTGCCGGGCATGCCGCATCTGGGCTCGGGCATCACCTGGGAGTACCAGGGCCGCACCGTGCTGGCTACCCCCAATCTGCGCGAGGGCGTGGTCTCCATCATCGACATGGACACTTGGCAGACCATCCGGCGCATCGACACCCTGGGTCCGGGGTTCTTCATGCGCTCCCACGAGAACACGCCCTACGCCTGGGTGGATGTGTTCTTCGGCCCCAACAGCGATGCCTTGCATGTGATCGACAAGGCCACGCTGGAGATCGTCGCGACCCTGCGCCCGGAGCCGGGCAAGACGGCCGGCCATGTCGAGTTCAGCCGCGACGGCCGCTACGCCCTGGTCAGCGTCTGGGATGACGACGGGGCGCTGGTGATCTACGATTCCGCCAGCCTGGAGGAGGTCAAGCGCATCCCGATGAAGAAACCTTCCGGCAAGTACAATATCTACAACAAGATCACCCTGTCCTCCGGAACCAGTCACTGAACATGCGCAGCCTGTTGCTGATCGCCCACGGCAGCCGCCGGGAGGCCGCCAACCAGGAAATCCGCCAGCTCACGGCCAGCCTGGCGGAACGCCTGGGCGACCGCTACGACCACATCGGCTGCGGCTTTCTGGAACTGGCCGACCCCGACATCCCGACCGCCATCGACGCCGCCGTGGCGCGGGGCGCGACCGAGGTGGTCATCCTGCCGTATTTTCTGGCCACCGGCCGTCACGTGGCCGAGGATATTCCCGCTATCGTGACCGACAAGCGGGCGCAATATCCGGCGGTGCGTATCCACATGTCCCCCTATCCGGGAGCGGTGCCGGAGATCCTGGATCTGCTGGCGGGGCTGGCCCGCTCGGTGCCTGATTGACTACATCGAACGGACCTGCCAAGCAACCGTCTTGTCCCCGCGAGCGACCACCTTCGGGTGCGGATCGACCGCGCGGATCAGCTGTTTCAGTTTCTGCTGAACATCGGCTGGATCGATAGACCTGGGGAACAGTTTCGAATGTCGGGCGGGCTGCTCCAGATGCAGGATTACCCGAATCTGCTGTCCGCTGAGCGCATGATGCGCCTGGTCCCGCTCGCCAGTATCATTGGCATTGCATCGGGCCGCCACCAAGCCTGCCAGAGTATCGCGCACTTTGCAGGCGATCTCATCCGGTAGTTCGATTATCTTGCCGCGCCGATGACGGCGGTAGTCCTTGATTTCGATCAGCCAGGTGGTGCGATCCGGTGATCGGGCCACGATATCCACGGCTCGAGCACCGCCGAAGCTGCTCTGAAACCGATTGCGATAAAACGCCCATGCATCGTACTTGCTGACATGCCAGTCGGCGGGAAACTCGAATCCGAGATCATCTTCCGTGATCGTAGGCATCTCACGCCGTGCTCAGGTATCGATCGGACTGTTCCAACGCTTCATCCAGGGCAGCGATGGGGTCGATGGCCTCGATCGTGCTTCCCTGCTGTACCGTGATACCGTCGGTACCCGGCTGCAATCCGAAGAAACGCGGCTTGGTAGGTTCTTGTCCGAAAAATCGAACCATCTCGGCATACTGATTCAGCAGAATCTCCAATTCTCGAAGCAGAAACAAGCTGTGGGTTGCAATGAATACCTGAATACCGTTATTGGTAAGCTGGTGAATAATCTTCGCCACTTCCTTGATCAGCTGTGGATTGAGATTGGTCTCCGGCTCGTCCCAGAATAGATAGCCCTTGTCCAGCAGCGACCCGGTGGCGATCAGTCGCGCAATCATGGCCAGCTTGCGCACTCCTTCGGCAACCAACGGCATTTCCAGTTTGCCTTGCTGATTAATCAGGTAAAAACGCCCGTTCTTTTCGAGATGCACCTTGCCGCCCATGGCCTCTTCCAGGAGCCGCATGAACGAGCCGACCTTGGTTTCCCGGGGTCCGCGCACCGCGGGCGCACCGAGCAGCACACAGGTGTCCCGATAGGTTTCGTCGAACTCCAGATAATGGCTATCGTACATGGCGACGAAGTTGGGATACAGGGTCAGAAGCTCTCGGGTTGGCAGATAGACTGGCGCTTTGTCGAGCCAGCTCCGGGGTAGCTGCTCGATGCTCACTTCAGTCTTGCTATTGGTGGCAAAACTGAATGCCATATCGAGGGCAGCATCCTCGAAGCTTGCGGCGATCTCGCAACGCTCCCGCCCTTGTCGGCGCCGTGCCAATCTGCCGAGCGATTCCGGTCGCATCACCCTGACCAGCTTGTCGGCTAACCGAGGTTGCAGCAGCACCTTGGTCGGTTCGCCCGCGCTGGGTTTGCGGCCTTCCTCGGCACTGGTGGCCAGCACGGTATACGCTGTCTTGAGCAGATGGGTTTTACCCGTACCATTGATGCCGATGATGACGTTCAGTGCCGGGCTGAATCGAAGATCAGCCTCGGGAAACACCGTCAGATTACGAATCTTCAGGCGTTTGAGCATGGAATCGGATATCAGCCGCCAGCGGGCAGGCTGCTGAAATAGGCGGCCAGATCGGCGATGTCCTGATCGCTCAGGGTGGCGGCCATGGGGGTCATCAGGGGGTCGGTGCGCTTGCCGTCGCGGTAGGCCTTGATCGAGCTGATCAGGTACTGATCCTTCTGCCCGGCCAGATTGGGCCAGAGCGAATTAGGGCTGATCCCGTTGGTACCGTGGCAAGCGGCACAGGTGGCGGACTTGGCCTTGCCGGCTTCCGGGTCGCCAGCGGCGTGGGCGGTCGCGGCGACGGCCAGCAGGGCAAGCAGCAACAGGCTACGCATCGATGTCTCTCCTCGGCTGATGGAATACGCGGACTCGACCGCGAAACGGGGAATTCCCACGGCAACTTTACCGCGACGCGGTCCGCAAGGGAATCGATACCGAGACGGCTAATAGCTGAGGGTCACCGTGTTCCGGGCCATGACCCGGCCGATCAGATAGGCGTTACTCACGCATTCGTCGATCTCCGGGATCAGATCCCGGTCGCGCGTGTCGGCGATCAGCTTGAGCAGCACGCCGGCGCCATGGGCTTCCCGCAGCAGGTCATGGACGGTCTTCTCCGATCCGGGAATGGCCAGACCCACCGCCACGCCAGGCCGGGCCAGGCGCTTGGCGGCACCGCCGAGGATGACCTCGACATCGTATTCCATGGCGGCCGCCACGATGGCCTGGAACAAGGGGTCGATCAGGGTCTCGGGTCGGTCGACGTCCGCATTGACCAGCACGATCAACAGTGTATCCGCCATGCTACACACCCCACAAAAGTCCGGATTCGGCTGTTCACCATAGCCGATCACTTCGTCCGGACACTTGATTCAGATCAAAGCGGACCGGAATACGGGACTCTATGCTATGACTATTGTCTGTGGAACCCGGTTGTATGTCATGCGGGGAGTGCTGCGAATCGCTGTCTGTCTGTGTCTGCTGTGGATGACCGTGGCGGCCAGCGCGGACGATTTCGCCCAGCGATTCCCCCAGGCCGGGACGTTCTTTCCCGAGGCCGACCGCATCGGCGAGCCGCTCGCCCGGCTGGCCGCCAGACCAGTATACCGGGGCGCTGAACTGCTCGGCTATCTGTTCCTGACCAACGACATCCACCTAATCCCAGCCTACTCCGGCAAACCCGTCAATATGCTGGTCGGCATCGACACCGAGGGGAGGATCGTCGGCACGGCGGTGATCGAGCACAGCGAGCCGATCCTGCTGATCGGCATCCCGGAAGCGGCGCTGGACCGCTTCGTCGGCCAGTATACCGGCAAGTCGGCCGACGCACGGGTCCGGATCGGCCGGGATGTGGATGCCATCACCGGCGCCACGGTGACCGTGATGGTGATGAACGAGGCCATCATGCGCTCGGCCCGCCAGGTTTTCGTCACCCACCATCAGCGACTGGCCGAAACGCCCGCGGAGACGGCTCACCCGACGCTGCGCGCGGAGTTCCATTCCGCCGCCGACTGGGCCGA
>CAYMHN010000287.1:0-5183 GCA_964390235.1 uncultured Candidatus Competibacteraceae bacterium | reverse complement strand
GGAGCCTCTTGATGGCGCCCCTGACGATGCGGGCGCCGATACCATAGGCCAGCAGTAGCCCACTGCTGGCCTCGACGAAATCCTCACTGCTGATGAAGTCATTGGTATGCGCCACACAGAGCGAATACTGGGTATAGATGAAGCAACCGAACACGGCGCTCAGACCGATCAGTGCACCGCGCCCGAGACCCGCGCTCAGATCCAGTGACCCGAATCCCCCCAGCATGGCCAGGGCCAGACCGATGACGATCGCCCCCAGGCAGACACCGACGATCACGACCCGTCTGTCGATCCGATCCGACAAATGGCCGATCGGGTACTGGGCCAGTACCCCACCCACCAGGCTGACGCTCATGAACAGCGCCACCTGGGACAGGTTCAACCCTTCCATGAGGGCGAACACCGCACCCATGCCGGCATAAGCGCCATTGGCCAGGCCGATCACCAGACAGCCGATCACCCCTACCGGCGACATGCGATAAAGCCGCAGCAGGCGCAGCTTGACATGGCCCAAGGGGGCCGGCGCCGAAGAGGTGGTCAGCCCCACCGGCACCAAGGCCAGGATGATGGCGATACAGGTGACGGCGAACAGCGTGAACCCGGCGGGATCAGCCGTGGGGAGCAGCATCTGCCCGGCGGTCACGGCACTCAGATTGATGATCATGTAGATCGAGAAGATCTGGCCGCGGTTGACGTTGGATGATTTCTCGCTCAGCCAGCTCTCGATCACCATGAACAGCCCGGCCAGGCAGAAACCGCTGACAATCCGCAACAGCAGCCAGCTCCAGGGGTGGATGATCAGCACCATCAGCAGCACCACCGAAGCGCCACCCGCCGCCAGCACGGCGAAAGTGCGAATATGTCCGACCCGATGGACGATACGCGGCGTGACAAAGCAGCTGATCACATAGCCCAGGGAATAGGCCGAGGCGATCAGACCGATACTGCTGGTGGCAAAGCCTTCGATCCCGGCGCGAACCGGAATCAGAACCCCTTGCAGACCATTGCCCAGCAACAGGATGGCGACCGCGAGCAACAGCGCGGAGATCGGTAAAACCGCACTCACCATGAGGACTCAACCGCGCCCGAGGTCATGGTCTGCGCCTTCCGACCCGAGCCGCGACCGCCCCTGTCCGGCGGCGTGGCACGGGCAGATGGCTTACGCAATACCACCAGAGTGCCAGGGCCAGCAGGGCGATGAACCCGACCGTTACCAGTCGCTGGCGGGCGTCGGCCTCCAGCAGCCAGTCCAGTCCATGTCCGAACAGATAGCCCAGGGTGCCGATCACGCTGGCCCAGAGCAAGGCACCCAGCGCGTTCAGGGCGGCGAACTTGAGCAGCCCGATACCACTCATGCCGAATACCAGCACCGCGAAGGTACGTACCCCGTACATGAAGCGGAATACCAGGATAAGCAGCACGCCCCAACGCTGCATGAGGGCATCCAGACGCTCCGCCTTGCCGTGCCAGCGGGGGCTGTTCAACAGTCGCTGGCGACCATAACGGCGACCCAGCAGGAAATACAGCTGGTCTCCGCACAGGGTGCCGATGAACGCCGCGAATATCACCCAATGCAGTTCAAGATGCCCCATTTCGGCGGCGATACCACCCAGCACCAGAATCGTCTCGCCTTCCAGAAAACTGCCGATCAGTATGGCGAGATAGCCGTACTGATCGATAAGCTGTTCGGAGAACATTCAGTGGCGATTGGCGCTGGTTGCCATAGGAGCGGCGCTACAGTCTCGGGAGGCCGGTGGGTGCATATCGGGATATCGGTTCCATGCGGATGGCATTCGGCCGATAATAGCATTCCTGTTGGGTTTGTCACAGAATCACCCAGCTCCCCTTGATCCCGTCGCAGATGATCCCATTATCCTGTCCCACCTCCGCTCAGCCGATGCTGCGTCCGGCTACGCTGGCCGATCTCGACGCACTGGTCGCGCTGGAGCAGCACTGCTTCAGCGGTGACCGCCTGAACCGGCGCAGCTTTCGGCATCTCCTGACCCGGGCGCATGCCGCGCTGCACCTCGCCGTCATGGCTGATCGTCCGGTCGGCTATGTGCTGCTGCTGTTCTCGCGCGGCACGTCCATGGCGCGTCTGTACTCGATCGCCGTGGACCCCGCATGGCGGCGGCACGGTATCGCCCGGGCGCTGGTCGAGGCCGCCGAACAGCTGGCGCTGGCTCATGAATGCGTCTCGTTGCGGCTGGAGATCCGCGGCGACAATCTCCCCTCGCAGTCCCTGTTCCGGCAACTCGGGTATCGACCGTTTCGCACCGTGATGGACTATTACCAGGACCACATGGAGGCGCTGCGCTTCGAGAAGCGGCTGATGCCACAACTCATGCCCGACCTGGACCGCGTACCCTACTATCGCCAGACCCTGGAGTTCACCTGTGGACCGGCCGCCCTGATGATGGCCATGAAAGCCCTGCAGTCTGATCTGGTGCTGGACCGCAAGCTGGAACTGCGACTTTGGCGCGAGGCCACCACCATCTTCATGACCTCCGGACATGGCGGTTGCAGCCCCTTCGGTCTGGCCATCGCTGCTCACCGGCGCGGTTTCGATGTCGAACTGCACGTGACCGATCGCGGCGTGTTCCTGGTCGATTCGGTGCGTTCACCGGATAAAAAGGAAGTCATGCGGCTGGTGCAGGAGGATCTGCTGGATGAGCTGCAGCAACTGGCTATCACTCCCATCGATGGCAGCCTGGGAGTGGACGAACTGCAACAGGCCTTCGAGGCGGGCGGTATACCGCTGGTGCTGATCAGTTCCTACAGCATCTACCGCGAGCACTCCCCGCATTGGCTGGTGGTCACCGGCTTCGATCAGCGCTTCGTTTACACCCATGACCCTTATGTCGATCATCAAGAAGGCGAGACCGTGACCGATTCCATCAATATGCCGATTACTCGACGTGATTTTCAGCGCATGGCCCGCTATGGCAAGGCCGGCCAGAAGGCGGTGCTGATCCTGAGACAGCGCGATGCCTGAGCATATCGTCATCGTCGACCGGGCCGGCGACTGGAAGCCCACATTCCCCAGGATTCCTCTGCTCAGCGCCAAGGACTATTTGGCGCGTCAGCCCGACCCCATGGGGGATCACACCCTGCGGGTGCTCAATCTTTGCCGCAGCTACCGCTATCTGAGCGTGGGCTATTACTGCTCGCTGCTGGGCGAAGCCCGCCAGCACCGGGTCATGCCCAGCGTGCGCACCATCAACGACCTGGCCCGGCGCGCACTGTACAGCCTGGATTTCACCGATCTCGACGCCCAGGCGCAGAAGGCCTTCGGCAACCCGCGCAGCGGTTTGACCGCCACCCAGATGGAGATGGATGTGATGTTCGGCCAATGCCAGGTCAAGGCCCTGGCCGATCTGGCACGGCAATTGTTCGATGCCTTCCGGGCTCCGCTGCTGCGGGTGGAGTTCCGTCTCAGCGGCCAATGGCGGCTGCATGCGGTGAAGCCCCTGCACCTGCAAAACCTGACCCCGGAGCAGGAGAAACAGTTCATCGACGCGCTCAACGCCTTTCTCAGCAAGCGCTGGCGGCAACCCAGGGCACGCCGCCAATACCGCTACGATCTGGCCATACTGCACAATCCCAAGGAGGGCATGCCCCCTTCGGATCGCAAGGCCCTGGCGCACTTCGTCCGCGCCGGCAAGGCCCGGGGTATCGACGTCGAGCTGATCGAGCGCAAGGACTTCAGCCGTCTGGCGGAATTCGACGCCTTGTTCATCCGCGAGACCACCGCCATCGACCACTACACCTACCAGTTCGCGAAGAAGGCCGAGCGCGAAGGCATGGTGGTGATCGATGATCCGGACTCCATTCTCAAGTGCACCAACAAGATCTACCTGGAGGAACTGCTGCATACCCACAAGGTTTCCACCCCGCGCACCGTGATCGTCAGTCGTGACAACCTGGACACACTGGACCAGCAGCTGGACTACCCGATCGTGCTGAAGATTCCCGACGGTTCCTTCTCGCGTGGCGTGTTCAAGGCGGAGACCCGGACTGAGCTGATGGACCGTGCCGCTCGCCTGTTCAAGAGTTCCGAGCTGATTCTGGCCCAGGAATATCTCTACACCGAATTCGACTGGCGGGTCGGGGTGCTCAACAAGCGCCCCCTGTTCGCCTGCCAGTACTTCATGTCCAAGGCGCATTGGCAGATTTACAACCACGCTGCCGGCAAGCGTGGCAAGGAAGGCGCCTACCAGACCTTCGCCATCGCTGACGTGCCTAAAGCCGTGCTCGACGCCGCCATCAAGGCCGCCAATCTGGTCGGCAACAGCCTGTACGGGGTCGATCTCAAGCAAACCGAGCGCGGCGTGGTGGTGATCGAAGTCAACGACAATCCCAGCATCGAGTCGGACGTCGAGGACCGGGTGCTGGGCGCCGTGCTATATGATCAGCTGATCGGCGAATTCCGGCGCCGGCTGGACGCGCGCTGAGCCGGCTCGTCACGGCGCCGCGGGGGTACCGACGGGCTCCAGCCGCGGCACTGTCCTGACATGCAGATCGCGCTGCGGGAACGGTACCTCGATGCCTTCCTCGCGCAAGGCTCGAATCGCTCGCATGTAAAGATCGTTGGTGATATGCAGTCGATCCATGATGTCGCGCACGAATACCCGGATCTCGAAGGTGACCGAACTCTCGCCCAGATGCAGCAGAAACACCAGCGCCTCGGGCTCTTTCAGGGTCAGCGGATGAGCCTTGGCGGTCTGCAAGAGGATCTCCCGCACTTGCTCCAGATTGGCAGCCAAACCGACCCGCACCGGAATGATGACCCGGGTGACCGGATCGGTCAGGGTCCAGTTGACCAGCGTCCCGGTGATGAAGGTCTTGTTGGGGATGATGATCTCCATATTGTCCCAGTCGGTGATGGTGGTGGCGCGGATCCGGATCCGCGACACCGTGCCGCTGCGCCCATCGATGGTGATGGTATCACCGACCCGGATCGGGCGCTCCAGCAACAGGATCAGACCGGACACCAGATTGGCGAAGATCTCCTGCAAGCCGAAGCCCAGACCCACCCCCAGGGCGGCCACCAGCCACTGGGCCTGGCTCCAGCCGATACCCATGATGTTCAATGCCCAGACCAACGCGATGGTGGTGATCAGGTAGCGGGTAATCGTGGTCACCGCATAGCGCAACCCGCTCTCCATTCCCATGCGGCGCAG
>CAYMHN010000286.1:0-5197 GCA_964390235.1 uncultured Candidatus Competibacteraceae bacterium | reverse complement strand
CTGGCGGCCAGGATCTCCAGACCGCGTTCCAGGGTGGCGTCGTCGATGGTCAGCGGCGGCAGGCACTTGACCACCTGGTCGTCGGCGCCCGAGGTCTCGATGATCAGACCTCGCTCGAATGCCTGCCGGCTAATCTGTCCGGCCAATTCGCCGCTGCCGCAATCGATGGCCTGCACCATGCCGCGGCCACGCACCTCGAGTCCGGCATGACCCACGACCAGGGCATCCAGTCGCTGGCGCAGAATTTCGCCCTTGCGCTGGATGTCTTCCCGGAACGCCGATTCGGCCCAGAACCGCTCCAGCGCAGCCGCCGCGGTGACGAAGGCCAGATTGTTGCCGCGGAAAGTGCCATTGTGCTGCCCCGGCTTCCACTGATCCAGCTCCGGTTTCATGAGTACCAGGGCGAATGGCAGACCATAGCCGCTCAGCGACTTCGACAGGGTGACGATGTCCGGCGTCAGACCCGCTTCCTCGAAGCTGAAGAAGCTGCCGGTGCGGCCGCAGCCCATCTGGATGTCGTCCAGGATCAGCAACACCCCGTGGCGGCGGCAGATCTGCTGGAGCTTGCGCAGCCAGCCGCTGGATGAAACGTTGATGCCGCCCTCGCCCTGCACCGTCTCGACGATCACCGCGGCCGGCTGATCCAGGCCACTGGCCTCGTCGCTCAAGGCCTTGTCGAGATAGGCGAGGGTATCGACCTCGGCGCCCAGATAGCCATCGTAGGGCATGAAGCTCACGCCGGGCGGATCGATCCCCGCTCCCTCCCGGTAATGGCTGTTGGCGGTGGTGGCCAGAGCGCCCAGGCTGACACCGTGGAAACCGTTGGTGAACGCGACGATATTGGTCCTGTCGGTTACCAGCCGGGCGAGCTTGAGCGCTGCCTCGACGGCATTGGTGCCGGTCGGCCCCGGAAACTGAAACTTGTAGTCCAGACCGCGCGGCTTCAGGATCAGCCGCTCGAAGGTCTCCATGAAGCGCCGCTTGGCGCCGGTCGCCATGTCCAGACCGTGGACGATACCGTCCGCGGCTAGATACTCCAACAGGGGCTGCTTGAGCGCCGGATGATTATGACCGTAGTTCAGGGTACCGGCGCCGGCGAAAAAATCGATGTAACGGCGGCCGGACTCGTCCTCCAGTTCGGCGCCCCGGGCCCGGGTGAAGACGGTCGGAAAAGCGCGGCAATAACCGCGAACGTTGGATTCGAGTCGTTCGAAAATCTGCATGATTGGCTCCTCAGCGGCTCTGTATCAGTCGCTCGGCGGCACTGCTGCGCAAGGGTCCGACGCGCAGCAACTGTTCGGGTTCATGGTCGGCCTCACCGAAATGCTCGTCGCGGAACAGGGTGCGATCCTCGCAGGTCGCGTCCAAGCCTTCGGCGAAACCGATGAACAGCCTCCAGGAGGCCTGATTGGAAGGCGTGATGGTGGTTTCCAGATGGCGCACCTTGCGGCAGGCGGGCCGACGCATCAGCTCGCCGAGCAAGCGCTTGCCCAAACCGCGACCGCGGGCGCGCTCACCCACGGCCACCTGCCAGATGAACAGGGTGTCGGGGGTAGCGGGCGGGATGTAGCCGGAGGTGAAGGCGATGATTTCACCCCGCTCCTCGGCCACCATGCAGGTTTCGCTGAAATGCTTGCACAGGATCAGATAGCTATAGACCGAATTGAGATCCAGTGGCGGGCAGGATTCGATCAGCGCATGAATGGCCGCGCCGTCGCGAATCCGCGGGGGACGAAACAAGGGCGCTCTGGTGCACGCCTCGATACTGATGACCTTCTTGCGGTCCAGTGTCATACCCGATTCTCCATTAGTCTGACGGAATTCGGCGATCTCCGATCTCGATTTGAGCGAAGGGCATGAGGGAATCCCGAAGATTACGATCCAGGCAATCGGATCATGAATGGCGAGAGCAATTTCTCGTCCAGGTTTCTTGATTAAAGTTCATATAAATCATAAATATGCGTTGCATATAAACACAATCGACGGGCAATGTCAAATCAGCGAGCGGAATCACCGTCGTTATCGTGACTTGCAAGGAGATGAAAAACTACTCGGAAATTACGAATACCAGAAGTCAAAAGGGTGCGCAGTGCGCACCCTTAACTACCGATTCGAACGGAAATCGAATCGATATTATTCAGGCGTGAAGATGCTGACCGTCTCCAGCCGCCCGTCGCGGATCACCCAGTGCTCGAAGGTACCGGCCACGTCGCCGTTCTCATCGAACTCGTGCTCACCGGCGGCACCGATGTAATTGATATCCTCGCCATTGGCGATGGCTTCCAGACCCGCAGCCAGCTGACCCGGTCGGACTTCCAGGCCGGGTGCATTGGCGACTTCGCGGATCGCGTCACGGATCGCGGTACCATCGGTGGAACCCGCCTTGGCCGCCGCCAGGATCAGGATCGCGGCGGCGTCATAGCTGGCGTCGATGAACGGCCGTGGCGGAAGCTCACCGAACGCGGCTTCATACAGTGATTGGAAGGTCGCGGCCTCGTCGGTTTCCAGGGCGCGGGGCGCGGTTCCATAAGCGCCTTCCAGGAAGTCCGCGCCGATGTTGGCGATGACCGACTCGGCCTTCATGCCATCGGTAAAGATGAAGTTGTTGAAAAAGCCCTCTTCCAGGGACTGGCGCAGGATAGTGGTACCCCCATCATCCGGATAGGCGATCAGCAGCAGGGCTTCCGGGCCACCCCGGGCCGCGGCGGCCAGTTCCCCGCGGTAGGAAGCGGCATTGGGCTCGAAGGCCGCGGAGCTGGTCACCTCACCACCCAGCGCCGTGTACGCCGCGCTGAAACTCCTGGCCAGCCCGTCGCCATAATCGTTGTTGACATACAGTATCGCCACCTTGCCGGTCCCCTGGTCATGGACCAGCTGGGCCAGGCCGACCCCCTGATAGGCGTCCGAAGGGACCGTCCGGAACAGGAAATCGCCATCGTCCAGGGTGGTGATGGCGGGTGCGGTGGAGGCCGGCGAGATCATCGCCACCCGGTCGACGCTGGCCACGGTCTGGGCCACGGGTATGGTCTGTCCCGAGCCCAGGGCACCGACGATGGCGGACACGCCTTCCACCGAGGTCATCCGTTTGGCGGTATCGATCGCCGGCTGTGGCCGGGTCTGGGTATCGCCCACGATCACCTGGACCTCGCCACCGAGGACGCCGCCGGCGGCATTGACCTCGTCAACGGCCAGGCGCACGCCGTTCAGACAGGACTCACCGTAAGCCTGCAAGCCGCCGGTCAGCGGCATCAGGGCACCGAGCTTGAGGCCCTGGGCCGAAGCCGCAGTACTGGTCAACAGCGCGGCCATGGCCATGCTCAGCAAAAGTTGCCGGTTACTCATGATTTGCTCCTTCGGGTTCGATGGTTGTCAATCGTGAATACGATCAGGGCATATAGTAGAAACAAATTGTCGATTCGCAAACCATGCCCGGGGCATGCGTATCAGTCTTCGTGGCCAGCCCCTGGTTCCGAGCGGCGCTCGTGCTCGTCGTCTTCCAGCACGCGATGGGCCGGCCCTTCCAGGTCATCAAACTGGCCCGAGCGCGCCGCCCAGAAGAAGATCCCGGCGGCCACCGCCACGATCAGCAGTGCCAGCGGGATCATCAGGTAAAGAATCGACAGCATCAGACCGGGCCGACAGCGGATCGGGACGGCAAGGCATCGGTGACGACGGGATGCTCCTTCACCGCTGGCGAGCCCCGGCTCAGGCGCAAGGCGTTCAGCACCACCACCAGCGAACTCAGCGACATGCCGATGGCCGCCATCCACGGGGTCAGATAACCCAGTGCCGCCAGTGGCACCACCGAGGCATTATAGCTCAGCGACCAGACGATGTTCTGGCGGATGACCGTCATGGTGCGCCGGGCGGTCCCCACACCTTCCTGAAGACGTTCCAGGCGGCTGGACAGCAAGACCATATCGGCACTGCTGCGGGCGATGTCGGTCCCGTCACCCATGGCGATGGACACCTGGGCCCGGGCCAGCACCGGCGAATCGTTCACGCCATCGCCAACCATGGCCACCACCCGTCCCTGTTGCTGGAGTTCGGCCAGGCGGGTCAGTTTTTCCGCCGGGCTGAGCCCGCCCCGATACCGATCGATACCGAGTTCACGGGCCACCCGAGCCACCGCCGCCGGCGAATCGCCGCTGAGGATTTCCAGCGTCAATCCCGAGGCCTTGAGACCGGCGACCGCCGTCGCTGCGTCCGGGCGCAACTCGTCGGTCAGGGTGAACAGGGCCAGCACGCCCTGTTCATCGCCCAACGCCACGATACTAGCGCCTTCCCGGTCGAGTTCATGCAGCGGCTGGCCACCGAGCGCGGTGACGAAACGCAGGCTGCCGACCCGATAAAGCCGTCCGGCGATCACGCCCTCGATACCCGCGCCCGGCGTGGCCGTGACCTCGGTGACCGGATCGTCGCCCCGGCCCGCCGCCGCGACCAGCGCCTTGGCGATCGGATGCTCGGAGCGGCTCTCCAGCGCGGCGGCCAGGGCCAGACAGCGCTCGGCGGACAGTTCACGCCGGGTTTCCGTCGCCGCCAGATGCAGCCGACCCCGGGTCAGGGTGCCGGTCTTGTCGAACACTATATGATCGATCCGGGCCAGGGTTTCCAGGGCATGTCCGCGGGTCACCAGCAGGCCAAGCCGGGTCAGCGCGCCGGTGGCCGCCGTCAGCGCGGTCGGGGTGGCCAGCGACAGGGCGCAGGGACAGGTCACCACCAGCACGGCCAGGGTGATCCAGAAGGCATCCTCGGGAGCCTGTCGGACCCAGTACAGATAGACGCCGGTGGCAACCACCAGCAGGGCGCCGACGAAGTAGGCCGCGACCCGGTCCGCCAGCAGGGCCAGGCGGGGTTTTTCCAGCTGGGCCCGGTGCAACAGCCGATTCATGGTGGCCAGCACCGTGGCCTCGCCGACTTTGTCGATCCGCAACACCAATGGGCTCTCGACATTGATCGTGCCGCCAATGACCGGATCGCCCGCCCGCCGGGTGCGAGGCAGGCTCTCGCCGGTAATCAGCGCCTCATCGACCGAACTGGCCCCCTCCTCCACTCGCGCATCGGCTGGCACGCTCTCGCCGGGACGCACCAGTACCCGATCGCCCGCGCGCAGCCCGGTCACCGGGACGGTTTCCTGTCCTTCCGCGGTGAGCCGCGTGGCCAGCGCGGGCAGCAGCCGGCTCAGGTCCTCGCTGGC
>CAYMHN010000285.1:0-5207 GCA_964390235.1 uncultured Candidatus Competibacteraceae bacterium | reverse complement strand
AGGATGAACGATCCGATCAGCGCCACCGGGATGGTCACGGCCGGCACCAGGGTGGCACGCAAGGTGCGCAGGAACACGAAGATCACCAGGATTACCAGGCCGATGGCCAGCAGCAGGGCGTTGATCACCTCGCGCACGGCTTCGCGGATGAAGATCGATTCATCATAGGCGACGGCGATGTCCAGCCCGCGCGGCAGGGCCTCGCGGATCAGCGCCATTTCGGCCTGTACCCGGTCGGACACCTCGATGATATTGGCCTGCGACTGGCGGATGATGCCCAGGCCCACCGCATTGCGGCCATTGGCGCGCAGAATGGTGCGTTCGTCGGCGGTGCCGCGCTCGACCCGCGCCACCTCGCCTAGCAGCACCTGGTAGTCTTCGGTGCGGTTGATGACCAGATTGCCGAAATCCTCCACATCGCGCAGCCGGGTATCGGTGCGCACGGTCAGCTCGCGGGCGACGCTCTCGATGCGCCCGGCCGGCAGCTCCACATTGCCGCGGCGCAGGGCGTTCTCGATGTCCTCGACGGTGATGTTGCGCGCCGCCATGGCCTGGCGATCCAGCCAGATGCGCATCGCATAGCGGCGCTGCCCGCCGATCATGATGCTGGCCACCCCGTCGATCACCGACAGCCGATCGACCAGAAAACGCTCGGCGTAATCGCTCATTTCCTGCGGGCTGAAGCGTTCGCTGGTCAGCGGCAGCCACATCATCGGCCGGGCGTCGGCGGCCGTCTTCTGCACCACCGGGGCGTCGGCCTCGTCGGGGAGGCGGTTCAGCACCCGACTGATGGCATCGCGCAAATCGTTGGCGGCGTCATCGACATCGCGCGACAACTGGAACTCGACCGTGGTCTGGCCACGCCCGTCCCGGCTTTCCGAGACGATGCTGCGGATACCGTCCACCCCGCTGACGGCCGCTTCGATCACCTCGGTGATCTCGGTGTCGATGATCTCCGGCGTGGCGCCGGTATAGGTCGTGGTGATCGATACCACGGGCGGATCGATATTGGGGTATTCGCGTACCGCCAGACCCAGCAGCGAAGCGATACCCAGCACCACGATGAGCAGGCTGATGACCGTGGCCAGTACCGGCCGCTTGATGGAAATGTCCGAGAGAACCACGGGCGTTCAGCCGGAGGTGGTGGCGGCGAGGGTCTCGACGATCCGGACCGTGGCGCCATCCCGCACCCGGTGAACCCCACCGGTCACGATACGGTCGCCGACTTCCAGACCGCTGCGGATCTCGACCTCGCCGCGACGGCGCTGGCCCAGCTCGACATCGCGCTGTTCGACCTGCTCGCCGTTGATCATGAATACGTAGTGGCGTTCGCCCTGGGAGACCACGGCCTGTTCGGCCACCAGGACCGCGTCGCGTTCGGCCAGGATCAGCTCGACGTTCATGAACATGCCGGGTCGCAGCTTGCCGTCCTGGTTGTCGAACTCGGCCTGGACCCGCAAGGATCGGGTGACCGGATCGACCCGGCTGTCCAGCTGGCTGAGCCGGCCGACGAACGGTTGTTCGGGGTAAGCCGCGCTTCCGGCCTGCACGGTCATGCCGGGTTCCAGCCGGCTCAGAAAGCGCTCCGGTATGGAGAAAGCCAGCTGGATGACCGCGGTATCGTCCAGGGTGGTGATCCGCCGCTGAGGTTCGACATAGGCGCCGGGGCTGATTTCGTTGAGACCCACCACGCCCTCGAACGGCGCCAGGATGATTCGGTCGCGGATCCGGATTTGCATCAGCGCCACCCGCGCCTCGGCTGCTTCCAGACTGGCTTCCAGTTCATCGACCTGGGCCTGGGATATGGTATTGCTGGCCAGCATTGTGCGCGAGCGTTGCAGGCGCTTGCTAAAGTCATCGCGCAGGGCGATGGCTTCGCGCAGTTCAGCCTGTTCTCGGGAATCATCCAGTTCGACCAGCACCTGGCCGGTGGTGACTCTTTGCCCGTCCTCGAAGTGGATCGCACGCACCCGACCGGACGACTCGGCCACGATTTCGATGCTTTCCCGCGCCCTGGCCGTGCCGACCGCTTCGAGTCGTTCCTGCACCCGGGCCGTGAAAGCCTCGCCAGCCTCCACGGTCACCGCCTGGCCAGCGCCCCAGGCGTTACCGGCCTGCTCCGAGGCGGGGTCGTTGCCCAGCAGATAGTGCCAACCCAGATAGGCGCCGCCAACCAGCAGTCCGGTAAGAACCAGTTGTCCGATTACACGTTTCATGCAAAATCCGTAATCATGGGATGGTCGGGTCCACCAGAGATGAACGCCATCCAATGGACGCCCGATGAGGTCAAGAGTTCAGATTCACCCGTCGGCATTCAGGCCAGGCAAGCCGTTACCGCTCTCCGTGCCATCACGGTCACCAGATGGGCCCGGTACTCGGCGCTGGCATGGAGGTCCTGGTTCAGCCCATCCGGGTCGATCCGGATGCCGTTCAGTGCCTCGGGTCGGAAATCATCCGCCAGCGCTTGTTCCATCTCGGCGACCCGGAACACGCAGGGGCCGGCGCCGGTGACCGCCACCCGGGTTCCGACCGGCGTGTCGGCCACCATCACCCCGACGATGGCATAACGCGAGGCCGGGTTGGGGAACTTGATGTAGGCGGCCCGTCGGGGCAGCGGAAAGCCGACCCCGGTGATGATCTCGTTCGGCTCCAGGGCGGTCTCGAACAGGTCCAGGAAAAACTCGTCGGCGGCGATTCGGCGCCGATCGGTATGCACGGTGGCATTCAGGCCGAGCAGGGCAGCCGGGTAGTCGGCGGCCGGATCGGCATTGGCGATAGCCCCTCCCAGGGTGCCGCGATTGCGCACCTGGGGGTCGCCGATATGACCGGCCAGCCGGGCCAGGGCGGGAATGGCCTGGCGCGCGATGCGTGATTCGGCGACCTCGGCGTGGCGGCTCAGGGCGCCGATGGTCAGGATCTCGTCGTCCCAGTGGATCCCCTTGAGTTCAGCGATGTCGGCCAGATCGATCAGCGCCGAGGGCCGGGCCAGGCGCAGCTTGAGACTGGCCAGCAAGGTCATGCCGCCGGCCAGCAGCTTGCCGTCCTCGGCCGCCTCCAGCAGCCGGCCGGCTTCCTCCAGCGTAGCGGCGCGATGGTAGTCGAACTCATACATGAGCGGCGCTTTCCTGCTGCATGGCGGCGACGCCAGCTTGGACGGACTTGACGATATTGTGGTACCCGGTGCAGCGGCACAGATTGCCCTCCAGCCAATCGCGGATTTCGGCCTCGCTGGGTGCGGGGTGGTGTCGGACCAAATCCAGGGCACTCATGATCATGCCGGGGGTGCAGAATCCGCATTGCAGGCCGTGATGATCGCGGAACGCCTGCTGCATGGGATGCAATTCGCCGTCGTGGGCCAGCCCCTCGATGGTGGTGACCTCGCCGCCCTCGACCTGGACCGCCAGGATGCTGCATGCCTTGACCGAGCGACCGTCCAGGTGCACCACGCAGGCCCCGCACTGGCTGGTGTCGCAGCCGACATGGGTGCCGGTCAGACCCAACCGCTCGCGCAACAGGGTGACCAGCAGGGTGCGCGGTTCGACCTCGACCGAGACCGGGGTGCCGTTGAGGGTGAAGGACAGCTGCATCATCGCCGGGGCAACTCCTGGGTGTGCGTCAAAAACTCGATTTAACAGGCAAGCGGGCAGTGGATGCAAGTCGGGCGACTCGCTGATAGCGCCACGGACAGCCTCAAAGCCGTTGGACGACAGGGAAAGCGCCGGTCCGCTGGGCGAGCTTGTCGAAATCCCGGTCAAAAGTGATCAGCTTCTCGTCACGCATACTCAAGGCAAGATGTAGCGCATCACCGAAATCCATGCCCTGCGCGAACCAATCCAGAGCGCGCAGCAGCTCTTCCAGATGGTGGGGTTTGAAATTCGGTAGCCCGAGCAGGGTGCGCAGCCCCTTGACGATGTCTTCCCGGGAGCATCCGTTCACTCTGAGTACCCATGCCAGCTCCAGCATGACGGTCACCGGAGCCGTGTAGGTGTCCGGTTCGGCAAACAGTTCGCGGGCTTGTTCGAATTGCGGCGGATCGTCGTTCAACAGGAAGCGAGCGAGGACGTTGGTATCCAGCGCAATCATGTTCTGGTGCTGTCATCCTGGGCTTTGATCAACTCGGCGATGGCTTTCCGGGTATCCTCCTCGCTCAGCGCTCGGTGTCCCGATCCGTGCAAACAGCCTGCCGCCTCTTCCAGGCTTGTCCTGGGCAGTTTAGGTACCGGCCTGAGCCGAATCTCGTCCCCGACCAGGGCGATTGTCAATTCCGTCCCCGCCACCAGATGGCGGGCTTTGCGGATGTCCTTGGGGATGACGATTTGCCCCTTGCTGGAAAGTTTTACGGTGTTCATGGCGAAAATAGTATCAAAAGTAAACCGAAATGTAAGACGATGATACACCATTGCCACCCACATGGCTGGAGGTCAGTTCCAATCGCTCGTGCCTCCGGGCCGGCGCTCGAACCAGGGTCGGGCCTGTTCCAGCTGGGCGGCCAAGCGCAGCAGAGTGGCCTCGTCGCCGTAACGAGCGCCGAACTGCACACCCACCGGTAGCCCTTCGGCGGTCCAGTGCAGAGGTACCGACATGGCCGGGCAGCCGGTCACGTTCCACAACGGGGTGTAGGGCATCAGCGCCGCCGACTCCTCGCGGTAGCGGTGCAGATCGCTGCCGGTCATGGCCACCCGGCCCAGCGGCAGCGGCGGCTGGGTCATCACCGGAGTCAGCACCGTGTCCCATTGCTCGAAGAACCTGCCCAGCTTGCGTCCCAGGCCGTGCAGCGTCTGCAGGGCGTGGGCATAGGCGACGCTGCCGTGGCGCAGCGCATCCTCGGCAGCCAGCCAGCTGATCGGCTCGAGATCCTCCGGTCCGGGCCGGCGGCCCAACGCCCGCCAGCGCAGCTCCAGCAGATTGCGCAGATTGGCGGCGACGATCACCCACATGGACTCGGCCATGTGGTGGTGATCGAAGGCGAATTCGGCCTCCTCGACCCGGTGGCCCAGGTCTGCGCAGAGCCGGGCGGCGTCCTCGACCGCTTGCACGCAATCGGGATGCACCGGATGGCCGCCCGGCGCACGGGTGCTGAAGGCGATCCGCAGCCGGCCAGGGTCGGCCCCGACCTCATTCAGGAATGGCCGCGCCGGTGTCGGTGCCGCGTAAGGGTCACCCGCTTCCGGACCATGGGTCAAGTCCAGCAGCGCCGCGCTATCGCG
>CAYMHN010000284.1:0-5231 GCA_964390235.1 uncultured Candidatus Competibacteraceae bacterium | reverse complement strand
CGCCGCCGGGAATCACAATCTGCTGCTGATCGGCCCGCCGGGCACCGGCAAGACCATGCTGGCCAGTCGGCTGCCGGGGATATTGCCGCCGCTGTCCGAAGCCGAGGCCATCGCCAGCGCCGCCATCGCCTCGATCAGCCGCCAGGGCATCGATCTGGAGCATTGGGGGCGCCGCCCGTTTCGGGCACCGCATCACACGGCCTCCGGTGTGGCCCTGGTCGGTGGCGGCAGTCAGCCGCGGCCGGGGGAGATCTCGCTGGCCCATAACGGCGTGCTGTTCATGGACGAGCTGCCGGAATACAGCCGCCAGGTGCTGGAAGTGTTGCGCGAGCCACTGGAGTCGGGTCGGATCTGCATCTCACGGGCGGCCCGGCAGGCGGAATTTCCGGCCCGTTTCCAGCTGGTCGCGGCCATGAATCCCTGTCCCTGCGGCTATCTGGGCGACGCGCAACGCGCCTGCACCTGCACGGCCGACCAGGTCAAGCGCTACCGGGCCCGGATTTCCGGGCCTTTGCTGGACCGTATCGATCTGCACATCGAGGTGCCGCGGATCGCCTACCGCGAACTGCGCGGCGACCAGCGCGAGGAGTCCAGCGCCAGCGTGCGCCAGCGGGTGACAGCGGCCCGCGAACGCCAGCTGGCCCGCGCCGGTCGGCCCAACGCCGCGCTGGGTACCCGCGAGCTGGAGCGCGATTGCCGCTTATCCGATGCCGACCATCAGCTGCTGGAGCGGTTCATGAGCCGGCTGGGTCTGTCGCCGCGCGCCTATCACCGGATCCTGCGGGTGGCGCGTACCATCGCCGATCTGGCGGCCAGCGAGCGGATCGCGACCGCGCATCTGACCGAGGCGATCGGCTATCGGGCGCTGGATCGGCCAACGACTCGTTGAGGTTCGGAAATAAATCCGCCGGCGGGTCGTTGGTGGATTCGTAAAATTCCGGTGCTGGGCTATGCTAGCCTGATCCGGATAGCCGAGACTTCCCCATGGCCAGTGTCTACCAGCTCAAACCGGCCTTCCAGCGGCTGTTGCGCCCCCTGGTGGGGCGGTTGGCCGCTGCCGGCATCACCGCCAATCAGGTCACCGTGGCTGCGGTGCTGCTGTCGCTGCTGGGTGGTGCGTTGATCGCGCTGTGGCCAGCGGCGCGCTGGCCGTTGCTGCTGTTGCCCGTACTGTTGCTGCTGCGCATGGCGCTGAACGCCATCGACGGCATGCTGGCCCGTGAACACCGGATGGATTCGCCGCTGGGCGCACAGCTGAACGAGCTGGGCGACGTGATCTCCGATGCCGCGCTGTACCTGCCACTGGCTTTGGTGCCGGGCGTCAATCCGCTGCTGATTGCGCTGTTCGTCCCGCTGGCGCTGTTGACCGAATTCGCCGGTGTGCAGGCCCGGCAGATCGGTGCCGATCGGCGCTATGATGGCCCGCTGGGCAAGAGCGACCGGGCCTTGCTGCTAGGGGTCATCGGTCTGCTGCTGGGTCTCGGGGTTCCGGTCGGGCTGTGGCTGGACGGGGTGCTGGCGGTAGCCTGTGTGCTGGCGGTGTTCACCACGGTCAACCGCTGCCGGGCGGCCTTGCGCGAAATCGGCGCATGAGCGCCGGCAGCTACTGGGTGCTGGGCGGAGTCTATGGCGTGCTGGTGCTGGCCAGTGGACTGCTGTTCTTGCTGCGCCGCGTACGCCCCGAAGCGAAGCTTGATGAACTGCGGCTGCGCATCCACTCCTGGTGGACCATCGTCATCGTCTGTTCGCTGGCCTTGCTGCTGGATCGCACGGTGGCGATCGGGTTCTTCGCCTTGGTCAGCTTTCTGGCCCTCAAGGAGTATCTCTCGCTGATCCCTACCCGGCGAGCCGACCGGCGGGTGCTGCTCTGGGTCTATCTGGCCGTGCCCCTGCAATACTACTGGGTCGGCATCGAATGGTACGGGATGTTCATCATCTTCATCCCGGTCTATCTGTTTCTGCTGCTGCCGGTGCGCATGGTGCTGATCGGCGAGACGCGCGGGTTTCTCAACGCGGCCGGCAGTCTGCAATGGGGGCTGATGTGCACCGTGTTCAGCCTTAGCCACCTGGCCTATCTGTTGGTGCTGCCCCGGGGCGAGTATCCGGGCGTGGATGGCGCCGGACTGGTGTTGTATCTGATTGTGCTGACCCAGTTCAACGACGTGGCCCAGTATGTCTGGGGCAAGGCGTTCGGCAAGCACCGGATCGCGCCTGCGGTCAGTCCCAACAAGACCTGGGAGGGTTTCATCGGCGGCATCGCGACCACCACCGTGCTGGCCGCCCTGCTGGCGCCCCTGGTGACCCCCTTCGCCTGGCCGGCGGCCCTGGCCATGGGCGCCTTGATCGGACTGGCCGGATTCTTCGGCGATCTTGGTATCTCGGCGCTGAAGCGTGATCTGGGCATCAAGGACAGTGGCACCCTGCTGCCCGGTCATGGCGGGATTCTGGACCGGGTCGACAGCCTGACCTATACCGCGCCGCTATTCTTTCACGTCACCCGTTATTTCTATTTCTGACTCAATAGCTGGCATCCGGCATTTCCGCCTTGCGCCGGGCGATGTAGTCGCACAGCGCCTCGTCCACCGCCGGGTCCAGCTCCGGAGCCTGGTAACCGGCCAGCTGCTTCTTCCAGATTCGGTTGGCGCGCTGGGCCGCGTCCAGGCTTCCTTCGGCTTCCCACTGCTCGAAGCTGTTGTTGTCGGCGATGCTGGAGCGGTAGAAAGCGGTCTCGAAGTTGGCCTGAGTGTGCGCGCAGCCGAGAAAATGCTGGCCCGGTCCAACCTCGCGCAGGGCATCCAGGGCCTGGCCGTTGTCGGACAGGTCCACTCCGTTCAGAAATGCCCGGATCATGCCGGCCTGATCCACATCCATGATGAACTTCTCGTAGCTCATGGCCAGGCCGCCTTCCAGCCAGCCGGCGGTGTGCAGCATGAAGTTGACGCCGGCCAGCATGGCGGTCTGCAGGGTGTTGGCGGCCTCGTAAGCGGCCTGGGCATCCGGGATCTTGGACGCGCACAGGCCGCCGCCGGAACGGAACGGCACCCCCAGGCGACGCGCCAGGGCGGCGCAGATATACAGTACCAGGGCTGGTTCCGGCGAGCCGAAAGTGGGCGCTCCGGACTGCATGGAGATCGAGCTGGCGAAGGTGCCGAACACCACCGGTGCACCGGGCCGTACCAGTTGGACGAAAGCCATGCCGGCCAGTGCCTCGGCCAGGATCTGGGCGCTGGTGCCGGCCACGGTGACCGGCGACATGGCGCCGGCCAGAATGAACGGTGAAATCACCGTGGCCTGGTTGTTGGCGGCGTAGACCCGGGCCGCGCCCAGCATGGTGGCATCGTAGACCAGCGGCGAGTTGGCGTTGATCAGGTTGATGGTGACGGTCTTTTCGTCACCGGTGTCCGGATCGAGGTAGTGATCGCCGAACAGGATCTTGCTCAGTTCCACCGTGTCCTCGGCCCGCTCCGGGGCGGTCACCGAACCCATGAACGGTTTGTCGGAATAGCGGATATGGCTGTACACCATGTCCAGGTGGCGTTTGTTGACCGGCACGTCGACCGGTTCGCAGACGGTACCGCCGGAATGGTGCAGGGCCGGGCTCATGTAGGCCAGTTTGACGAAGTTCTGGAAGTCTTCCAGGCTGGCATAGCGCCGACCCCGGTCCAGATCGCGAACAAAGGGCGAGCCATAAGCCGGCACCAGCACCAGGTGCGGTCCGCCAATGCGCACGCTGCGGGCCGGGTTGCGGGCATGCTGGACGAACTCGCGCGGAGCCGACTGCTGGATCAGGGTCCGGCACAGTCCGCGCGGGAAGCGTACCCGCTCGCCCCGGATCTCGGCGCCAGCGTCTTTCCACAGGCGCAGAGCCTCGGGATCGTCGCGGAACTCGATACCGATCTCTTCCAGTATGGTATCGGCATTGTGTTCGATCAGCGCCAAGCCCGCCTCGTCCAGCACCTCGAATACCGGCACCCGGCGAGTGAGGTAAGGAATCGTATCCGGCGCCCCGCGGCTGCGTACCGAACGCCGTTCCGCGCTACCGCCGCCGCGCCGCCGCCGACCCTGTTCGAGCGTATCGCTCATGATGGAACTCCAAAGCACCCGTATGGACTATCGACCAAGTATGGGCAGCGAGCCGGGCGCCGCGCCTCATCCCAGGCGACTCGTGCATAGTCGGGCGCGTCATGGTGCAGGACTTGGCCATCGGGTCCGGGGGCGGTACATTGACGACTCGATCCAATCGGCGGACATCGGCATGACTTCAGTACCCGTGACCTGCGTCATTTACGACATGGACGGCTTGCTGCTCGATACCGAAGGGATCTACACCAGCGTCACCCGACGGATCGTCGGCCGCTTCGGCAAGACCTATGACTGGTCGATCAAGCAGCACATGATCGGCCGTCCGGCGCTGGAGTCGGCCCGGTTTCTGGTCGAGACGCTGGACCTGCCGATCAGCGCCGAGCAGTATCTGGAGGAGCGGGAATCGCTGCTGCGCGAGCGGTTCCCGGCCGCCGCCGCCATGCCGGGCGCGGAACGACTGGTGCGGCATCTGCGCGCGCACGGCGTGCCCCAGGCCGTGGCCACCAGCTCCAGCGAGCCCTTGTTCCGGCTCAAGACCCAACGCCACGGCTGGTTCGACCTGTTCGACGCCATTGTTACCGGTGACGACCCGGTGGTGACGCATGGCAAGCCAGCGCCGGATATCTTTCTGGCCGCGGCCCGACGGCTGGAGGCCGACCCCGCGAACTGCCTGGTGTTCGAGGACGCACCGTCCGGGCTGGCGGCCGGACTGGCGGCCGGCATGCGGGTAGTCGTGGTGCCGGATCCGAATATGGACCGGGAGCCCTATGGGATGGCACATCAATTGCTAGATTCATTGGAGGCGTTCGATCCCGGACGCTGGGGTTTGCCGGCTTACGTCGAAGGCCGTTAAGGTGCGATTCAGTACGGCGCTCCTATCATTCATATGGGACTGAGCCACAGGATACCGATGTTGCCGCTGCGATCGATAGCATGGCTGTTGCTGAGCGGGTTTTTGCTGCAACCGGTGGCAGCCGTGCCCTTGCAGGCGGACAGCGAGCGCTACCGCGCCGCGGCGGACGCTCGGTCGTCTGTCACCGCAAGTCCGCGGCGACTGGACTACCTCGACCCCGATCGTTGGGTTCTTCGTCTGCCGCCATTGGAGCCCGAGGCATGGGCGACGCCGGAAGACGGCACGCCGCGTCGCC
>CAYMHN010000283.1:0-5243 GCA_964390235.1 uncultured Candidatus Competibacteraceae bacterium | reverse complement strand
TCGCCGCCCAGGTCTGCGACGACGTGGCCGTGATGTTCCAGGGCGAAGTGGTCGAGTATGGACCGGTCAGGGACGTGTTCGCCGCGCCACAACATGAGTATACTCAGGCGCTGTTCGATGCGGCACCTGGCAAGAGCTGGGATTTCGGGCGCTTTAAGGCGGCCTGACCCGGGCGGCCTGAACCCCGCATGACCCGAGGGGGTCCGAACCACACAAGCAAGCTATCGAGGAGAACCCATGATCCGGCTGACTGCCGTTCTGCTGGGCGGATTGCTGGTCACGGCGGCGGTCGCGGACCAGTACGCCGAGGAGCGCGCCGCCATGGTCGAGCTGGTCGAAGCCGATGTTCAAGCCACGGCTGAATGGCTGGGCTGGGACCGTCTCGACCCGCGGGTACGAGAGGCCATGGCCAGCGTGCCGCGGCACACCCTGGTACCCGCCGCCGTCCGCCCGCTGGCCTACCGGAATCGGCCGTTGCCCATCGGTCATGGGCAGACCATCTCCCAGCCCTATATCGTCGCCATCATGACCGCCTTGCTGGACCTCGAACCAGGCGACCGGGTGTTCGAGCTGGGCACCGGTTCGGGTTATCAGGCCGCCGTGCTGGCGGCGCTGGACGCCGAGGTATACACCATGGAAATCATCCCGCCGCTGGGCGAACAGGCGGCGGAACAGCTGGCCGCCCTGGGCTATGACCGGGTGCGGGTCAGAGTCGGCGACGGCTATTTCGGCTGGCCCGAACAAGCACCGTTCGACGCCATCATGGTCACGGCCGCGGGCGATCACATTCCGCCCCCCTTGCTGGCACAGCTCAAGCCCGGTGGCCGGATGATCATTCCGGTCGGTAGTCCGTTTCTCACCCAGCAGCTGGTACTGGTGGAGAAACGGGAGGATGGCAGCCTGCGTACCCGTGACGTGCTGCCCGTGCGCTTTGTTCCGCTGACCGGTGATCGGTGACCACCGAGGCCGCCGAACGGTTGAACCGGCCGCCGCTGCTCAGCATCGCCCTGCTGTCCGGGGCGGCCCTGGGTTATCAAGTATTGCTGACGCGGCTGTTCGCCATCATCCAGTGGCATCACCTGGCCTTCATGATCATCAGCCTGGCGCTGCTCGGGGTCGGTGCCTCGGGCACCCTGCTGAGCATTCTGGGCGACACCAGCAAGCGGCATTTCCGCTGGCTGTACCCCACCCTGGCGGGACTGTTCGGACTCGGCGCCCTGCTGGCCTTCGTGTTCGCCCAAAAACTGCCGTTCAATGTCCTGGAGCTGGGCTGGGATGTGGGACAGCTCGGGTATCTGCTGGCCCAGTACCTGGTGATGGCAACCCCGTTCCTGTTGGCCGCCACCGGCATCGGACTCGCCCTGATGACGTTTCCCGATCAGCGCCACCGAGTTTACGGTTGCGATCTGCTCGGCGCTGGCGCCGGCGCCCTGGGCATGATTCTGCTGCTGCTGATCCTGCCGCCGCTGGCCGCCCTGCTGATCGTCAGTCTGATGGGGCTGCTGGCGGCCCGATTCGCGGTGACGGGACGAACCGCTCAGGCGATCCTGCTGGTGACGGCGCTGATCCTGGTGGTGGGCTTCGCGCACTACCGTCCCACCCTGCAACTGTCCGAATACAAGGCACTGAGTCTCACCCTGCAAGCCGCCGGCGCCGAACGGATCGCCCAGCGCAGCGGTCCTTTGGGGCTGGTGACCGTGGTCGAGAACCGGACCATACCCTTGCGCCATGCCCCCGGTCTGAGCCTCAACGCGACCGCGGGGCCACCGGCACAGATCGGCCTGTTCGTCGATGGCGAACCGGCCGGGGCCATTACCCGATTCTCCGGTGAGCGCGAACCGCTGGCCTTTCTCGATCAACTCGATTCGGCGCTGCCCTACCACCTGCTCGATCGACCCACCGTCCTGGTACTGGGTGCGGGCGGTGGGCTGCCGGTCCTGCAAGCCCGGTACAACGACGCTCGGCTGGTCGACGCGGTGGAACTCAATCCGCAGTTGGCCAGCATGGTGCACGACGAGTTTGCCGAGTTCGCCGGGGATCTCTACGAACAACCGGGGGTACGCTTGCATATCGCCGATCCGCGGCATTTCGCGGCAACGGCCCGGCGCCAGTATGATTTGATCCAGCTGCCGCTGGCCGACAGCGGCAGCGGTGGCCTCAGGGCCTTGCAGGAAAGCTATCGCTATACCGTGGAAGCATTGCAGGACTACTATCAGCGCCTTTCCAACGGCGGCATTCTGGCAATCAGCGGCAGCCTGGAATCGCCGCCACGCAGCGCCCTCAAGCTGATCGCCACCGCGATCGCCGCACTGGAAAGCGCCGGGGTGGAAGCACCCGAACAGCAACTGGTCGTCATCCGCGGCTGGCGCCACTTCACCCTGCTGATCAAACAGGGCGTATTCTCGCCGGCACAGTTGGCCGAGGTGCAGGCATTCGGCGACCCGCGTTCGTTCGATCTCGCCTATCTGCCAGGACTGGACCCGATACTGGTCAATCGCTACAACGTGCTGCCCGAGGATTATCTGCATCAGGCCGCGCTGGCGCTGCTGAGTCCGGACCGCGAAGCATTCTACCGGGATTACAAATTCAATATCCGTCCGGCCACCGACAACCGGCCCTATTTCCACCATTTCTTTCGCTGGCAGGTCCTGCCCGAACTCTGGTCGGAGCGCGCGCGCGGCGGCATGGGGCAACTGGAATGGGGCTATCTGGTGCTGCTCGCCACCCTGGTCCAGGCCCTGCTGGCCAGCCTGGTGCTGATTCTGCTACCGCTAGTCCTGCAACGCCGCAAGGGCCGCATCGAGGGCGCGCCACGGCTGCGGATACTCGGCTACTTCACGGCCCTGGGCCTGGGTTTTCTGCTGCTGGAAATCGCCTTCATCCAGAAGCTGATCCTGTTCCTCGGCCACCCGCTGTACGCCGTGGCCATCGTGCTGGCCGCCTTTCTGGTCTGGGCCGGCCTCGGCAGCCTGACCGCCGGGTTGCTGCAACAGCGCCGCATCGCCCTGCCCGTCGTTACCCTGCTGATCGCGGTGCTGACGGTGCTGTATCTGCTGCTGCTGCCCGATCTGCTGGACCGGGCGGCGGACTGGACGACCCCGGGACGGCTGGTTCTGTCGGCCCTGCTGATCGGTCCGCTGGCGTTTCTGCTCGGCATGCCTTTCCCGCTGGGCCTGGCCCGGCTGGCATCCGGCCAGCTGCCCTGGGCCTGGGCCATCAACGGCTGCGCGTCGGTGGTGGCGGCCGTATTGGCCCTGCTGCTGGCTCTGGCCATAGGCTTTAGCGGCGTGCTGCTGACTGCCGCCGGCTTGTATCTGCTGGCCATGCTGAGCGCGCCTCCCGCCCGGGAGCCGGGAGACGGCTGACGTCCTCCGGTGACTGCGTGTACAGTATGGCCTTCTTTCCTCTGTCAGGAGCACCGCCATCCATGCCGAACCCGTCAACCCTGGCCCTGCTGGAACGCTATTACGCCGCCTTCAACACCGGCGACATGGATACCTTTCTCGGCCTGCTGACCGAGGACGTCGCCCACGACATCAATCAGGGCGAACGCCAGACCGGCCGCGAGGCCTTTGCCCGCTTCATGGACCACATGAACCGCTGCTACCGGGAGCGGATCGCCGATCTGGTAATCATGAGCAATGCCGCCGGCGATCGGGCCGCCGCCGAGTTCACCGTGCATGGCGAATACCTGAGCACCGATGCCGGCCTCCCGGATGCCGCCGGTCAGACCTATACCCTGCCGGCCGGCGCCTTCTTCGAGGTTCGCGACGGGCGCATCAGCCGGGTCAGCAATTACTACAATCTCAACGACTGGATTCGCCAAGTCGGGGGTGAACCGGCATGAGCGAGCCGCGGGTCGAACGCCATTCCGGCACCAGCCTGGAGCGTTACATCCCGGAGCTGGCCCGGCTGCGGATCGCGGTATTCCGCGAGTTTCCGTACCTGTACGCCGGGGACTACGACTACGAAGCCACTTACCTCAAGACTTACATCCGGTCTTCCGGCAGCGTGATCGTGCTGGTGCTGGACGGCGAACAGGTGGTCGGCGCTTCCACCGGTCTGCCCCTGGCCCACGAAACCGCCGAATTCAAGCGCCCGTTCGTCGAGCACGGCTATCCGGTCGAGCAGGTGTTCTACTTCGGCGAGTCGGTGCTGCTGTCGGCATACCGTGGCCACGGTCTGGGGGTGCGCTTCTACCACGAACGCGAGGCCCATGCCCGGGAACTGAGCGGCTTTACCTGGACCGCCTTCTGCGCCGTCGAACGGCCGGCCGACCACCCGCGCCGCCCGCCGGATTACGTGCCACTGGATGAATTCTGGCAGCGGCGCGGCTATACCCGGCACCCGGAATTGCGCACCGAATACGTCTGGCAGGACCTGGACGAGACCGCGGCCTCGCCCAAACCGATGGTGTTCTGGCTGAAACCACTGCCGACTGGCTAATCCGGCGCCAGCCGCAGCCCGCGCTGATCGAGCCGGAAGCGCACGCCCAGGGGCAGCGGCAGGCGTTCCCCGTCATGGCCGGCTGGCAATCCGGCCAGCACCGGTACCGGTTCCGGCAGCTGCCGCAGGATACTGTCCTCCAGTGCCTCCGGCAGATCCTCGCCGACCCGGCTGATATGGGTGAACGCGCCCAGCACCAGGCCGGCGATGCCGTTCAGCCGGCCGCTGGCGCGCAGCTGGGTGAGCAACCGGTCGATCCGGTAGTGCGGTTCCTTCCAGTCCTCCAGAAACAGCAGTCGGCCGAAACCAGCGTAGTCCTGGGGGGTGCCGATCAGACTGGCCAGCAAGGACAGATTGCCGCCGGTCAGCGGTGCGCTGACCTCGCCTTCGCAAAGCTGCCGGCAGCCAACCGAGGCCTCGGCCAGGGCCGCGTCGTAGCCTTCGGCATCGGCCGCCAGCAAGGCCAGCAGCGCCCGGCTATCGAGTGCATTCAGGCCGCGGCCCAGACTCTCCAGGCAGGGTCCGTGGATGGCGTTGGCGCCGATCAGCGGCTGCAAGGCCAGCAGCAGGGCGGTGACATCGCTGTAGCCGATCAGCGGCTTGGGATGGGCGGCGATGCGCCGGTAATCCAGCCGCTCCAGCAAGCGGGTGCAGCCGTAGCCGCCGCGCAGGGTCAGGATGGCGTCCACCGTCGGGTCGGTGAACGCTTCCATCAGGGCCGCGGCGCGCTCGGCATCGTCGCCGGCCAATCGGCCGTGGCGGGACCGGCAGCGCGGATCGACCCGGACCTCGAAGCC
>CAYMHN010000282.1:0-5262 GCA_964390235.1 uncultured Candidatus Competibacteraceae bacterium | reverse complement strand
GCCGGTACATCAGCGGATCGATGTGGCTGATGTAGCCGACCGACCAGAGAAAGGTCGGAATCAGGATGATGGCCCCGCAGGCGATGGTGAACACCGCGATGATGGCGGCGGTGATGGCGCCGAAGGTCACCACCGGCACCGAGCCTTCATAGGTGCGCTCGGCCCTGGCGACCACCAGGGTGCCGAAGAACACGCAGACCGCCAGCAAGGCGCCCACCGCGAACAGGATCAGCCCCAGATAGAAATGCGGGGCCGCCGGCATCGGCACGTAGGAAGTGAACATCACGCTGGAGCCGCCCTGAAGTATGGCCACCGCCGTGGTGGCGGCGCCGATCAGCATCAGGGCGAAGCCCAGCCAGGCGATGCGCGGCGTGGCCAGGCGGGAACGCAGCAGCACCGCCGAGGCGAAATACAGCACCGCCATCTCGAAAAAAATGATCCAGACCAGCAAGGCGACCACTCCATGGCCAGTGAGCACCAGATAGAACATCTGGGCATCGAGCAACTGCACCGCCGGCCAGCGGGTCAGCGCCACCAGCAGCCCCAGGGTGCCGCCGACGGCGAGAAAGATCACCGCCGCGATGGCATTCGCCTTGATCAGGGTCTCGGCCGATTTGTTGAGCACCAGACCGGTTCTGGAACAGGTGCGGTAAAGTGGTTTGGCCGCATCCCGGCCGACTTGATCAGCTATCGACGACATGGTTCATCCCCCCGTGTTGGAACCAGCGGCGTTGTTGGAATCATCGACATCGGTGGGAGCAACGACGCTGGGAGTATCGACCACGTACAGCATGCCGAGCATGGCGTGGTGCAGAATGCCGCAGTATTCGTTGCAGACGATGGCGTACTGGCCCGCCTCGGTGGGCGTGATGGTGAGCACCATTTCGTAACCCGGCAGTACCTGCATATTGATGTTGATCGGCTGGATCGACAGGCCGTGCAGCCAGTCGGCCGAGGAGATGTGCAACCGATAGGTTTCGCCCTGTTGCAGTTCCAGGATCGGATACCAGTCCCACAGTCTCGCCAGCAGGTAGATATCGCTGCCAGCCGGCGGCGCCACCACGGGAATGTTGCGCACGGTTTCGTGCCGGACCACGGGATTGTCCTCGACGAATTGCTGCACCTTGGCCAGATACTGCTGCGGCGTGGTCCGGTAGGCTTCGCCGGAGTAGTTCTGGTTGCCGAACACATGCCAGTACGGCATGAAGAAGAACATGATCAGGCACCAGATCAGGGCGATGATGACCCACAGCACCTCGATGCGGTCTACGGGCTGCTTCCACCAGAGCTTCTCGGCGGGAGGTAGAATGGCAGACATGGCGGTCCTCCTTCAGCGACTGATCGGGATGGAAACGATCTCCATCACGCCCCAGATGATGTAGAACACCGCCGGTACGGTGACGCCGAGAAACAGCAATATGAAGGGATTGTCGAACAGGCGTTGCATGGCCGGGATGTTTTCGTCTTGTTCTTCTTCCAGATCGGGGTCGGTGTGCTTGTCGTCACTCATGATTATGGTGCTCCTCTAGATCGAGCCGGGGACAGGCATTCGGGACTGCATGCCGTCTAATGACGCGAATTGAGACTAGCACCGGCCTCCGGGAGCGGAATTGATCTATATCAAGAGCGCCGATTTACCGCGTCGCGCGGCCGGAATTGATCTAGATCATTCCGCCGCGACGAGCCTGAGGGCTAGCCTGTATCCGCTCGGTTTCGCGCCCGCTGGGCGCGGGCTTGTGCCGACGCGCAGTGCCCGGAAAATGCAGGAACCAACGATGCTGAAAACGATCTTTGAACGGGGAGAGTATCGTCTCGCCCTTGGCCTCCTGGCGGTGACGCTGGCCAGCGGCTGCGGACCGCAAGACCCGATTCCGGAAGCCGCCCACTTCGCGCGGTTGGACGCCCGCGGACAGGTGATCGAGGCCGCGGGCGTCCCGCATCACTGCGTGCGCGATCTGCGCACGGGATTGATGTGGCAAGTCGAAGGCGAGGGACTGCATTCCCGTGACGACACGTTTTCCTGGTACAACTCCGAAAGGCAGGGTCATATGAGTGAACCCGGATTGATGGACGGCGGCCAGTGCGGCCTGGACCGCTGCGATACCGAGGCCCTGGTGGCGGCCGTCAATGCCCGGGGGCTGTGCGGTCATAACGACTGGCGCCTCCCGACCCTCGAGGAAGCGATGACCCTGAGCGATCGTCGCCGCATCGACACCGGCATGACGCTGGATCCGGTGTATTTTCCCGACGCCGTGGCCGGTGAATACTGGACGGCCACCACCTTCCGCCTGCACGCCCCCGGGGCCTGGGCGGTCGATACCCGCAACGCGCTCGATCGGGTGGACAGCAAGACCGCCGCCAAGGCGGTGCGCCTGGTGCGCGGCCCGGGTCCGGTCCTCATGGAGGCCAGTCGATGACGCACACCGAGCGAAGCAATGAGCGGCAACTCGGCCTGTGGCTGCTGACCTGCTGCGTGGTGCTGCTGGCGCTAGTGACGCTGGGCGGGGCCACCCGCCTGACCGGTTCCGGCCTGTCCATGGTCGACTGGCAGCCGATCACCGGCGTGCTGCCGCCGCTGAACGATCAGACCTGGCTGCGGGTATTCGAGATGTACCGGGCCAGTCCGGAATATCTACAGGTGAATCGCGGCATGTCGCTGGACGAATTCAAATTCATCTTCTGGTTCGAGTACGCCCATCGCCTGCTGGCCCGGTTCCTCGGCCTGTTGTTCATCGTCCCACTGGTCTGGTTCTGGCTGCGAGGCCGGATTCCGGCCCGGCTGCGCTGGCCACTGCTGGGCCTACTGGCCCTGGGCGCCGCCCAGGGCTACATGGGCTGGTACATGGTGCAGAGCGGACTGGTCGACGAACCGCGGGTCAGCCAGTACCGGTTGGCGGCGCACCTGAGCCTGGCGCTGATCATCTACGCCGGCATGTTCTGGCTGGCGCTGCGCCTGCTCTGGCCGGGTGCCAGCCCAGCCGCGGCCGGCGCGCGGCGACCGGCTCGCGGGTTTCCGGTCCTGCTGGCGCTGCTGGCCATCACCATTCTCTCCGGAGCCTTCGTGGCTGGCCTCAGGGCGGGGTTGATCTACAACACCTTTCCCCTGATGGCCGGCCAGTGGGTGCCGACCGGGGTGCTGTACCTGGAACCGGTCTGGCTCAATTTCTTCGAGAATCCGGCGACCGTGCAGTTCGCGCACCGGGTGCTGGGCATCAGCACCCTGGTGCTGGTGCTGGCCGTCTGGCTGGCCGGGATGCGTCGCCCGGCCAGCCCCGGCCAGCGACTGGCCCTGCACGCCATGGCCCTGGCCACCGTGTCACAAGTGACCCTGGGCATCACCACCCTGCTGTGGTACGTGCCGGTGGTGCTGGGCACCCTGCATCAGGGCGGCGCGGTGATCCTGCTCAGCACCGTGCTGGTGGTCGGTCATCTGTACCGCGCCGCCCCGGCAAGGGTTCCAGCCGCGACAGAACCCGCGGGACAAACGGTCTGATTCCATAATGCATAGCTATTGATGTACAATGTTGAAATTCATGTACATCGAAACTTTCCATGGCGCTGCATATCGTCAATCCCGAAGCGGACCGGCTGGCTCGCGAAATCGCCCGACTAACCAACGAGAGTCTGTCGTCCGTGGTGATACAGGCGCTGCGTGAGCGGGCACAGCGTCTGCGCGAAGCACGGGGTCACGTGGTACGGCTGGAGAAGATGCGTGAGATCGCCACCCGCAGTGCCAGCAAGTGCGGCAAGGACCAGCGCAGCCACGAAGCGATCATCGGCTACGACGAGCAGGGCCTGCCGCGCTGATGGTCCTCGATACCTCGGCGATCGTCGCCGTCCTGCGCGGCGAGCCCGAGTCCGACCGGTTCCAGCAACTGATCGCCACCGCGCCGCGCCGGCTGCTGAGCGCCGCCAGCTTGCTGGAATGCCGGATCGTCGCGGCCAATCTGGATATTCGTGAAGAGCTGGATGCCTGGCTGGCCGCGGCAGCGGTGGAAATCGTCCCGTTCACCGCCGAACAGTGCCTGCTGGCGGAGCGGGCGTTTCTGGACTTCGGCAAGGGCCGCCATCCGGCGGGGCTCAACTTCGGTGACTGCTTCGCCTATGCCCTGGCCAGGGAAACCGGCGAGCCCTTGCTGTATAAGGGCGAGGATTTTGCCCGAACTGATATTGCGACCTGTGGAGCATCACCAGAACCCTGACCATGGATTGCCTGGAGCCCGCGTAGCCCGCGTAGCCCGCGTAGGATGTGGTGAGGAACGAACCGCATCGATCGGGATATTGGTCGGCCCGGGAACACCAGGACTGAAGTTGCCCCGTTTCGGTGGACGGTTCAGCACTCGGGCGGTCATGAACACCGGATTTTGCATTACCCGCAGAAACACTCTCCAATCACCGCCAGTAAGCCCGCAGCAGATCGAACCGTTCGGCCATGCGTTGTGGTTCATGCGGCGGCGCGAACGAGGCCACGGCCCGGCCGTCGGGGTCGATCACCAGCAGCGAGCTGGTGTGGTCGATGCCCCGGCGGGCGCCCTGCTCGTCGTGCACTTCCTGATAGCGTACCGCCAGCGTCGCCGCCACGCTCTCCAGCGCGGCGACGGACCCACCCAGACCGATGATGTCGGGATCGAAGAACTCGACATAGGGTCCGAGACGCGCGGGCGTGTCGTGCGCGGGATCGACCGTGACGAAGATGAACTGATGATCGTGAGCCTCGGGATCCAGCTCGCTGAGTGCCCGGCGGAAGTCGCGCATCGCCAGCAGGCTCAGCGGGCACACGTCGGGACAGCCCAGATAGCCGAAGAACACGAAACTCCACTTGCCATGCAGTTCGGCCGAACCGAAGGTCTCGCCGTGCTGGGTCAGAAAGCTGAACTCCCCCAACGGTCGCGGTTCCGGCCACAGTATCGCCTGCACGGCCGGCGGTGCGGCGGCCCAGCCCTGGGCGATCGGCAATTGCCGGTTCAGCCACAAGCCGGCCAGCAGCAGCAAGCCGGTCAGTCCGACCAGGGATGGCGCAAGCCAGCGACGCTTGCTGGACATGGCGTCGATCCCGAAGGCTATTCGGCGAGACTGCGGATGTAGGCGACCATATTGTCCAGATCCTCATCGCCGAGCGCGTGGCCCCAGGCCGTCATGGTGGGCGCCATGCCCACCGCGGCACCGCCGTCCCGGATGATCGTCCGGATATGGTCGTCGTCCACACTGGCCTGCCACTCGGCATCGGTCATGTCCCGGGGCGCGGGCCGCAGCGCGGCGGCG
>CAYMHN010000281.1:2046-5266 GCA_964390235.1 uncultured Candidatus Competibacteraceae bacterium | reverse complement strand
GGAATTCACCGACCCGCGCGTCATGAGTGGCCAGCAGAGTCCGGCGGCGGCGTTCTTCGCTGGCGTCGGGTTGGCCGTAGCGACTGTATTTTTCCTCCAGTGCGCGCAGATAGTCGATATGCTGTTGCTTGCTCAGCCGCATGGCCAGATAGGCTTGTTGCACCGCCCGGGCACTGGCTGGAAGTTCAGCCATATCAACCCCCGCCACGCTGGTAATAGCGGGCGAAGTGGGTCATGAAGGCATCGATCCGCGCGGGCGGATGCTGCTCGAAATGGAATTCGACCCGCGTGATGGGGATGCGCAGCAAGGCGATGCGCCGTTCGCCCTGGGGCAATAGCCGGATCAGCACCGGCAGTCCCTGGTCATCGATAAGGATTCGGTCGCCTTCCACCCGGTAAGGCCGTTCGCCCAGGGCCGCCGGCAGGGTACGCAGGAACTCGGCATGGGTCAGCCCCATCTCCCAGTACTGCGTGCTGGCCATCAGCCACCGGCCACCGGTGGCCAGATGGCCAGCACATCGCCCTCTCCGAGCCGGGTCTCGGCGCGCTGTTCGGGGGCGATGTAGATGCCGTTGACCAGCACCAGATGGACCAGATCCAGTGGCAGCCGGAACCGTTCGATTACCTCGGTCACGCGGGTGCCGTCAGGCAGATCCAGGCGGGCGATGTTTTTCTCGGCGTCGGCCGGCAAATACCCGCCTAGCGTCGCGTAGAGCTTGAGGGTGATCCGCATGGTGAATCTCAGGCGGCGTGCTGGGCGGTGTAATTGCAGGCCAGATAGGCTTCCATCACCCGGGTCGGGTCGTCCATCAGCTTGTCCTTCCACTCGCCCAGCGGCACCCTGCCCTGGATCAGCCCGCGCAGCACCCCGACATGCTGGGTCAGTCCCAGGCTGGTGGCGCCGACCATGACATCATCCTGGAATTGCAGATTGATGTAGCGGTAGTTCTGCTCATCGACCACCTCGGCCGACTCGCCGTCCGCGGTACCCATCCACAGGCCGAAGGAGCTGGAGATCAGCCCCAGGGTGTCGAGCACGTTCATGTTGAAACTGCCCTCGAACTCGGTGTCGATGCCGGCCATGTTCTGGGCGGCGATGCGGCCGTGTTCGCTGGCGGTGGGCTGGATGGCGTGGACCTGGTACTCGCCGGTGGAGAAATCCCGCCCCTGGGCCACATCGCCGGCGGCGTAAATCTCCGGGACATTGGTCTGCAAGCAGCGGTTGACCAGGATGCCGGTATCGGTTTCGACCCCGCTGCCTTTCAGCAAACCAACATTGGGCTTGACCCCGGCCGCCGAGATTACCAGATCGGCGCCCAGTACCTGACCATTGCTCAGCGCAACCTTGAAGCGATGCGCCGGGGTTTCCGGTTTGGCGCCGAACAGGCGGTCTAGCAGTCCCGGGCTTTCGCCATGGGTGGCCTCGACCGAGCTGACGCTGGTCGAGGTATGCACCTGGATGCCCTTGGACTCGCACCAGCGCTTGATCATGCCGCCGGCCGTGGCATCCATCATCCGCGGCACCATGCGGTCGCCCATCTCCACCACGGTCAGATCAACGCCGCGGCTGGCCAGGGCTTCCAGCACGATGCAGCCGATGAAGCCGGCACCGATCAGTAGCACCTTGGCGCCCGGTTTGGCCAGCGCCTGGATATGGCGTGCATCCTCCAGGGTCCAGCAATTGTGCACCCCGTCCAGGTTCATGCCCGGAATCGGCGGCCGGATCGGAGTCGATCCGGTGCAGACCAGCAGCCGGTCATAGTGCTTCTGGTCGCCACCGCTCAGCGTAACCATGCGATTGTCGCTGTCGACCGCGGTAACCCGATCGCGGAGCAGCTCGATCCGGCGTTGTGGATAGTGCTTACCGTCCTTGCGCAGATAGGTGCCGGCCTCGTCGATGTTCTCGACCAGCAGATAAGGGATGGCCATGCGCGAATAGGGCGGCTCGGGTTCGTCGCCGATCAGGGTGATAGCGCCCTCGGGGTCGACCTTGCGCAGGGTCTCGGCGGCGATCACGCCAGCCGGCCCGGCGCCGACGATGACATAGTCCATGGTGGATTCCTCGCGAATGCAAAGAATCTCCCCCTTGGCAAGGGGGAGATACAGAGCGGGTCTCTGGCTTCTAGAGACTCAGACGTTGACGGATTTCCGGGGTCAGCAGACCATCGGTGGTCCAGCCGCGGACCTGGTAGTACTCCGGCAACATCTTGTCCAGCCCCACGGTCTTGCCCTGGGCCGGGCCGGTGTTGGCGCCTTCCTTGAGCAAGCGCGGCGGCAGGTTGTCATCGGCCGCGGTCAGGCCGGCCCGCATATTGAAGTCGCGCTCCAGGTTCCAGATCCGCTCGCCGACCTCGTTGAGCTTGTCGATGGTCCAGTCACCCTCGCAGGCGGTGTCGATCTGCGGCTGGATATCGTCCAGGGTCCAGGCGAAGGTGGTGAACACGCACAGACCCGAGGAGTCGACCACGGCGGTGGCGTCCTGGAAAGCCTTGACCAGCTCGGCCTTGCCCTCGGTGGCCAGCGGGTCGGTCTTGACCGGGATGCCCAGCACTTCGGAAGCCACGGTGTAGGAACGCAGATGGCAGGCACCGCGGTTGCTGGTGGCATAGGTCAGGCCCATGCCCTGGATGCCGCGCGCGTCATAGGCCGGGAATTCCTGGCCCTTGACCGTCATCGATAGTTCCGGAAGGCCGTGCTTTTCGCACAGCCGCTTGGAGCCCAGGCCGATCTCGGCGCCGAAGCCCTCGCCGCGGCCGGTCAGATCGGACAGCAGGCACAGCGCCTCGGCATTGCCGAACTTGAGTTCGATGCCGCCGGTGTCTTCCTTGGTGATGGCGCCGATCTCGTACAGCTCCATGGCGGCGGCCACGGTGGCGCCGAAGGAGATCGGGTCCAGCCCCTGTTCGTTGCAGACGAACTGGGCGTAGGTCAGGGCATCGATGTCGTTGATCCCGGTATCGCAACCCAGCGCCCAGGCGGCTTCGTATTCCAGTCCGCCGGAGGCGTGCTTGTAATGGTCCCTGCCCTCGCCTTGCAGCGAGAAGTGCTCGGGATCTATGGTCGAGATGCGGCCGCAAGCGATGGTGCAGGCGAAGCAGGCGCCGTTACGCACCAGATTGGGCTTGCCGTCGGATTCGCGCGGCTCGTGCATGGCCTCGCCGGAGATGGCGCTGGCGCCCTCGAACTGGACCTCGCGCCAGTTGCGGGTCGGCATGGCGCC